>CAYVCS010000130.1:0-2241 GCA_964450455.1 uncultured Gammaproteobacteria bacterium
CGATTGCAGACACGAACATGGGAAGGACAAGATGCAATTAAGCGAACACGAACAGAAATTATTGCGGAAAATGTGATTATGTTGGACAGACAAGGAACTGGCGCTGGCGTTGCGCAAACAAGCGCAAGTGATGGACAATCGTTTCATACAGCTCCCGTTCAACAGAACGTTCGTCCTTCAGTTGCGAATGCGCAAACACAGAATGTGAATAAACAGCAAGCTCCACAATATACACAAGATTTACCTACGATTACGTTGGATGAAGAATCTTTTGGTGGAGATGATACTATACGAATTGAGGATATTCCTTTTTAATATTATATTTATGCCAATGAAAAAAGTAAAAATGTGTAGCTTTTGTGTGAATCAAAATACTATTGATTACAAAGATACCGCAACACTTGCACTGCACTTAACTCCCTATAAATCAATTGTTGCCCGTAAACGCATGGGAACATGTGCTTTGCATCAGAGAAAAGTTGCCCGAGCCATAAAACAAGCGCGTATCATGGGACTTTTGCCGTTTGTTGGTGGTAGATAGTGGGAAGATTATGGATTGTAGATAGATGTATATGAGGACGTTAATCATATTTCATTACAGAACGACGTTAGTATGAGCTTTAGACGATTGCAAAATGATCGTATGCGAAATAATTTACGCAAACGATCGGAAATAACCCGGACGATCCGGGATTTTTTTTGGTCGCAAGATTTTTTAGAGATGGAAACACCGCATATGGTGAAAGTTGCGGGACAAGAACCATATTTGAGTCCGTTTGAAACGAATGTGATTGATGAACGAGGTGAAGTATATAAAGCACATTTAATTACTTCTCCAGAATATTCACTTAAAAAAATAGTGTCAGCAGGATTTCCACGAATTTTTGAAATTACTAAATGTTTTCGTAATCGTGAACAATTTGGTTTTTTACATAATCCAGAGTTTACCATGTTGGAATGGTATAGAATTGATGGTGATTATTCTGTGTTAATGGATGATATTGATAAATTATTGAAATTTTTGTATGATCATGTGGGAGGATTGGTTACATTTGATCTTCCTATACAGCGATTATCTATGCGAGAAGCATGGGAAAATTATTGTGGATTATCACTTGATGATTTACTCACTGTTTCAACTCTGAAACAATGTTCTATAGAACGAGGATATGCAATTCAAGAGAATGAACAATTTGAAAGTTTATTCAATCGGATTTTTTTGAATGAGATTGAACCAAACCTAGGGGTAGCAACTCCGACAATCGTCTACGATTACCCTGCGGAAATGGCTTCGCTTTCACGATTGAAATCATCTGACGCGCGTTACGCTGAACGATGCGAGTTGTATATCAAAGGAATTGAAATCGCAAATGGTTTTTCGGAATTAACAGATGGCGTAGAACAGAGTAAACGTCTTCTGGAAGAGCGAGAATTACGACGACAATTGGGAAATTCCGTATATGATATAGATGATGATTTTGTTGATGCTGTTTCGTCTTTGCCACCGTGTACTGGAATTGCGTTAGGAATTGATCGTTTGGTGATGGTATTGCTTGGTACACAACGAATAGAAGATGTGATTGCGTTTCCAGCGGATACTTTATTTCGTAATAAATAATCTTATGAGTAAAACATCAGATATAACAAATGGAGCAGTCATGCGTTATCAAGGAGCATTATGTGAAATTGTTGAATTTCAGCGAGTGAGTCCGGGAAAAGGGTCGTCATTTGTGCGAACTCGTTTGAAGAATTTAAGTAGTGGAAAAGTAGTTGAATATAATTTTAAGGAAAGTGATACAGTTGATTTAGTTTCTATTGCGCGAAGAAATATGCAGTTTCTGTATAAACAGGGAGATGAATTGGTGTTTATGGATACACAAACATACGAACAAGTCAGTGTTGCTGTTTCCGCAGTTGGTGAAAGCGCGCGATTTTTGTGTGAAGGAATGCATGCTGTTGTGGTGATGTTTGAAGACACAGCGATTACGGTTTCTCTACCGAAAAAAGTTTCATTGCGTGTAACGCGAGCGACTGATGCCGTAAAAGGAGATTCATCAGGCGGAAATGTTACCAAAGAAGTTGAATTAGAAAGTGGAACGACAATTCGTGTTCCGATGTTTATCAAAGAAGGAGATAAAATTGCAGTGAATACCGATAGTTGCGAATATGTGGAACGCGTAAAAGAATAACTGCTACGAGCACTTCATCTCGGTTTTCGTATTTTAACACGTCATATCAAAC
>CAYVCS010000131.1:0-6935 GCA_964450455.1 uncultured Gammaproteobacteria bacterium
CCCTTTTTCAAGGGAATGACATGGGAGGACACCGGCGTGTACTGCTAAAGGGATGACATCAAAAAGATGAGAATGATATGAAAACAGCATTTGTCATTCCCGACCGAGATCGGGAATCCATCGCGTTTTCGTCTGTCTCCCTGTACCTGTGGATTCCCTTTTTCAAGGGAATGACTATAAAAAACGGAGAGATATGAAAAAATATGGAGGACAAAAAGAATGTGGGAAAAAATATATATTTTTAAATTATGAAATCATTGTTTTTTTTAAGTAGAATGAATTTTTGTGTATATTTGTTTAGTTTCGTAGTGTTGGGTAGTTTTTTTATTGTTCAAAAAGGATACACTGCTACAGATTTTTGTCCAGGATATGCTGATTGTACTGAAAAAGCGGGAACCACGTGTGGACAAGACACGTCATGTCTAGAAACGGAGCTAAAACCATGTGAAGCGCTGTTGGCGGAATGCACCGCACAAGTGTCAGCATTAGGAGCATCCGGCTCATCAGGAGCTAGTAAAAACTACGGTCTAGATGACACTGCGTCAAAATCTGGATTGCCAAATTCTGGTTCTGGTATATCTATTGGGATAATTGTTGGAAAAATAATTCAAGGAGTTTTGTCGCTTGTTGCGCTAATATTTTTTGCATTGATGATTTATGGTGGTTTTTTGTGGATGACATCTCGAGGCGACGCAAAACAGGTTGGTACCGCAAAAGAATTGTTGACACAAGCAATTATTGGTGTGGTGATTATTTCAACAGCTTGGGCAATCACCACATTTATTATTGAACGTTTATCATAATTCTTTTTTGAGTTTTACATAATTTTGTGATATCGTTTTCAGCAGGACACGCCAGCGTCCACCCATGTCATTCCTTTAGCAGGACACGCCAGCGTCCACCCATGTCATTCCCTTGAAAAAGGGAATCCACAGGTACAGAGAGACAGACGAAAACGCGATGGATTCCCGATCTCGGTCGGGAATGATGACAGGTGGGATCGGGGCATTTCCACAACTCGATTCATGTTGGAATCAGGAGTTCTATGAGTTTTTTGTTATGTTGTTGTTTTTTCTAATAAAAACATATGGTCGTGTAATTCTGGTTCGGTGCGATATGAATACATTTTTTCGCGGACGACTTTGAGGTCAGGAAAACGTTCTAAAAATAATTTCATGAAGGGTTGTTTCCAGAGCATGTTTGTTTCTCCTTGATATTTTACTTCAGTTAATGTGTCAGCATAATATTCTGCACACCATATATATTTTTTGGAACAACGATACATTTCATCCATAACTCGCGGAAGATTTTCTGGCGCAATGTGAATCAATACATACGAAGTGAACACAAGGTCAAATTCTTTTTCTTGAAATGGAATGTGGAGTGCCGAACTTTCTATAATATCAATATATTGTGTATTTTTTTTTGATTGTTCAATAGCGTATCGTTGAACGTCTATGCCAAATAAATGACGAAATCCGAGACGCTGAAGTCCGACTAATTGTAAACCAGAATTTGCGCCAATTTCAAGAACGCGAATACTTCTGTCTAAGTCCCCAACAATTTCTTTATTCAAATCAGTTCTCGTTACATTAAACATATCATGATAACTATCTTCTAATTCTTGATAGGTTTTGTAATATCTATTGGTGAAAAGTTCGCCGAATCCAGAACTCCATTGTGTCGCTTGATGGTTTGTCGTGCTCATATACGTTTGTCGTATGTATATAATAATGAACATGAATCATAACAAAATGTGAATGTATTGACAAACACTATATAAAGAGCCGTGTGTTGTTGCTTAGAATCCTCGCTATAGTGTACGCTGTTGCTATGTTGAATGATTCTTTTGTTCATCTTCATGTACATTCCCATTATTCGCTTTTGATGGGATTGCCCAAGATAAAAGAACTGGTAAAAACTGCGAAACAACGTGGTTTTTCTGCGATTGCGCTCACGGATTATGGAAATATGTATGGCGCAATTTCGTTCTATGAGACGTGTCGCGAAGAGGGAATTCGGCCAATCATTGGATGTGAAATGTTTGTCGCGCTTAATTCACGTTTTGATAAACGACACAAAATTGATAATCGTGTATCGCATATTATTTTACTTGCCGAATCGTTTGAAGGATATCGTAATTTGATGAAACTGACGTCGCTGGCGCATCTTGAAGGATTTTACTATCGTCCTCGCATTGACCGCGAATTGTTACAAACCTATCATGAAGGAATTATTGCGCTCTCATCAGGAGGTGGAGGTGAAATTGCAGAGCTCATCGCACACGGCGCAGCGATTGAGCGTATTGATGAAACTGTACATTTCTATAAAAAACTTTTTGGTAAGGATAATTTTTTTCTTGAATTAGTTGACCATGCGGAAAAAGAAGGACAACAAGAAATTAATGATGGATATATTGCGGCAAGTAAACGATGCGATGTTCCACTTATTGTATCTCGCGATGTGCATTATTTGAAAAAAGATGATGCTGATGCGCAAGATATTTTAACATGTATAAAAGACGGAAAAACGTTTGATCAGCCGGGACGATTTTCAATGCGACATATAGATCGTTCGCTCTCTGATGCTGAAGATATCGCACGTCGTTTTGGCCATATTCCGGAAGCATTTGCAAATACCGTCAGAATAGCCGAGCGTTGCAATGTAGAGATTCCACTCAATACGTGGCATTTTCCTGATTTTGTGATTCCTGAAGGAACATCCTATGAAAGTGAATTACGACGAATTGTGAATGATGGATTGCATAATCGTTATAAACATGATCAAACAAAAATAGTAGAATATAGAGAGAGAATTGAATATGAATTAAAGATTATTTGTGAACGAGGATTTGCTCCGTATTTTTTAGTTGTTTCAGATTTTTTGGATTGGTCAAAACAACAAGGTATCGTAACAACAACGCGAGGATCTGCCGCGGGATCGCTCGTTTCGTATTGTATCAATATTACCAGTGTTGACCCCATGTTATACAAATTGCCGTTTGAACGTTTTTTAAATCCATTTCGTCCAAGTCCGCCTGATGTTGATGCTGATTTTGCGGATTATAGACGAGATGAAGTTATCGCGTATGTAACACAAAAATATGGGAAAGATAAAGTTGCGCAAATTTGTACCTTTGGAACTATGGCGGCTCGCGCGGCTCTGCGTGACGTTGGACGCGCGCTTGGACGAGCGTATGGATGGGTTGATAAAATTGCAAAAATGGTGCCACTGGGGTCACAAGGTTTTCCAATGACGCTTTCTCGCGCATTGTCAATGACACCGGAATTAAAAGAATTGTATGATACGAATGGTGAAGTCAAACAACTCATTGATCTCGCGCAAAAAATTTAAGGTTGCGCGCGACATCTTTCCGTTCATGCGGCTGGTGTGGTGATTTCGCCAACTCCACTCACTGATTTTACTCCTGTACAACTTGAACCAGGAGGAGAAAAACTGATTACGCAATATGACATGCGATGTGTTGAAAAAGCTGGTGTGCTGAAGGCCGATTTTTTGGGATTGCGAAACTTATCCATTTTAGAAGAAGCAATACGATATGTTAAAAAAATTCGTGGAATAGAAGTGAATCTTGATACGATTCCACTTGATGATGCCACAACATTTGCAATGTTAGGTCGAGGTGAAACGCAGGGAGTTTTTCAACTCGCAAGTCCTGGAATGACACGTTATTTAAAAGAATTACGTCCTGAAAAAGTTACCGATATTATGGCGATGGTTGCGCTGTATCGTCCTGGCCCTATGGAATCAATTCCTGAATATATTGCGCGCAAAAATGATCCCTCACGAGTTACGTTTATTGATGAGCGATTGCGTGATGTGCTTGATATGTCATACGGAATTATTACGTATCAAGATGATGTTCTGCTGACGGCAATCGCAGTCGCGGGGTATGATTGGGGAGAGGCGGATAAATTGCGAAAAGCAATGGGAAAAAAAATTCCGTCTGAAATGTTAAAACAAAAAGAAAAATTTATAAATGGCGCCTTGAGTGGTGGAATGTCGCAAGCGAATGTTGAAGAATTATGGCGACAAATTGAACCATTCGCTTCATACGGATTTGGACGAGCTCATGCGTGCAGTTATGGGATGATTGCTTATTTGACGGCATATATGAAAGCGAATTTTCCTGCCGAATATATGGCTGCGTTATTATCGTGTGAATCACATGATTTGGATAAAGTTGCCGCGAATGTTACCGAATGTGAGAAAATGGGAATTCATGTTTTGCCTCCTGATATGAATGAAAGTTTTCAATTATTTGGTGTGGTAAAAGGTGATGCACGCGAGCGCATTAGATTTGGTTTAGGAGCAATTAAAAATGTGGGAACGCATATTGCTGAAGTAATTATTGAAGAGCGGAAGCGTGGAGGGATGTATAAAAATATTGAGGATTTTTTGACGCGAGTACGTGATAAGGATTTGAATAAAAAATCACTAGAAAGTTTCGTAAAATGTGGCGCGATGGATAGATGGGGAGAGCGCGGTACGTTGCTTGCAAACACAGATCGTATGCTTTCTTTTGGAAAAGAAATTGGAGAAATTTTTGCTTCATCGCAAAATTCTCTATTTGGTTCAGCGCTTGCTCCTGTGCAAATTCGTTTTGATGTTGCTCCACCCGTATCCTCTCTTTTGGGTTTGGCGTGGGAAAAAGAATTGCTTGGGTTATATGTTACCAATCATCCAGCTCGTATGCTTGCAGTTGTCGCGTGCAGAGAAGTTCTTGGGATTGCGGATCTTTCAGTTGAACGCTATGCGTCAAGCGAGGTATGGGTTTGCATTGCGGGTATTGTTAATACCATAAAAAAAGTAATTACTAAAAAAGGGTCGGCTATGGGATTTGTAATGATAGAAGATGCGACTGGTTCAATAGAAGCAGTTTTATTTCCACAAATGTATGAAAAATATAAAGAAGTATGTGAAGAAGGGAATATGGTTGCGATTGTGGGGAAACGTGATACAAAACAAGATGAAGCAAAAATTTTGGTTGAACGAATGGCTCGTGTCACTCCCGCAACATTAGTAAACGAAGTAGCGCTCTTGATGAATCCACCTGAAGTTCACCTAGAAGAAACTAGCGAATTGACAAATACAGTACACCACACATCATCTATACAAACTCCTGCGATGGTTATCACGGTACCCCTTTCATCTGTTTTTCATTTGAAAGAAATAAAAAGTATTGTACATGAGCGTCCAGGAAATTATCATTTGTATATAAAAATTTGTGATGAGCGTGGGTCAAAAATGATTGATAGTGAATTGTTGATATGTGTTGATGATTCAATAACCGTGAGAATAGAAGCATTAGTAGGTGTTGGGGGAGTTGCGATATTAGCTTCTTAGGAATTAGCTATCTAGCTTTTTAGATAATTAGCTTGTTAGCTTTTTAGGAAACGCCAACGCCTAATAAGCTAAAAAGCTAGTTAAGCTAGGCATTAGGAATTAGCTTGTTGGCTTTTTAGGAAACGCCAACGTGAACGCTTAATAAGCTAAGAAGCTAGTTCCTACAATCTAGTATACGTTGACGACGTTGTGGATTCCCGATCTCGGTCGGGCGAGTCCTGCTGAAGGGAATGACACGAATAGGAGTCGCGACCGCCAACGCCCTAAGAAGCTAAAAAGCTAGTTCCTAAAGCCTAGAGCCAAAGCCAGTTCCTAAGAAGCTAATTAAAGTTCCCAATTTGGGTCAGCGACGACTTCGTTCCAGATAGAAAATTGGTTTGCGCGCGCTTTGAAATATCCGGCGGATCCGATCATGGCGGCATTATCCATGCACAGATTAATTTCAGGAAGAATGATAGTTGATTCTGTTTTTTCTTGAATGATAGAGGTGAATCGTTCGCGAAGTTTTTTGTTTGCCGCAACTCCGCCACCTAACAAAATTGTTTTTGGTTGATAGGCGAGTACTGCTTTATATGTTTTATGAGCCAGAACATCAATAATCGCTGTTTCAAATCCTGCGCAAAAATCAGCTCGCTCGCGTACATTTTTTTCGTCAAGAAGTTCTTTGTGTTTTTCAATATAATAACGCGCGGCAGTTTTAAGTCCGGAAAAACTAAATTGAAAATCGTTGCTATCAATCATGGGACGCGGAAGTTGTATCGCGCGCGGATCTCCCATTTCAGCAAGTTTCGAAATTTTTGGTCCGCCGGGATACGCGAGTCCTAATAATTTTCCAACTTTATCAAATGCCTCACCAGCGGCATCATCTACTGTCGCGCCAATTTTTTGGTATTCTAGATGATGTTTCATGAATAAGAGTTCTGTATGCCCTCCTGAAACAATGAGTGCAAGAGCAGGAAATGTGATAGCAGATCTTGCATGTATCCAATTTGCGTATATATGTCCTTCAATATGATTAACGCGGACAAGAGGAATATGTTGAATAGCCGCGATAGTTTTTGCTGTTTCAACTCCGACAATCAGTGATGTAATCAATCCAGGACCAGATGTTACTGCAATAGCGTCAGGAGGATTGTGCGGATCATATATTTGTTTGAGAAGTAGTGGTATAACTTCGGTGTGAGCTCGCGCCGCAATTTCAGGAACTATTCCACCATACACCGCATGAAGGTCAATTTGTGACGCATGCACTTGCGAGGTAAGTGTTATGGTTTCGTCTTCTCCATGAATCAGCGCAATTGATGTATCATCGCATGATGTTTCTAATGCAAGGATGTTCATAGTATATTTTCTAAAAACATCCGAATACTATCGGATGTTTTTTATATGTGTTATATGACCCCACGGAGAGTCGAACTCCGGTTACCAGGATGAAAACCTGGTGTCCTAACCATTAGACGATGGGGCCGAAATTAGTTTATTGGAATGTTAAGTATATAGAACAACAGTATGTCGGAAATCAGGGTGTTTCGTCAAGTTACTATTCTAGCTTCTTAGGAACTAGCTTT
>CAYVCS010000132.1:0-2854 GCA_964450455.1 uncultured Gammaproteobacteria bacterium
TTTTCTCTCCGTGTTCAAATTAATCCATGTTCTTCATAGAATTTGATGGCTTTTTTGATGGCCGCTTCAAAGCTCACCTTAGGTTGCCAGCCGAGCTCGCGACGAGCTTTGCTGGAATCGAAATATCGACACTTGAAAGAAAAATTCAACGAATGCGGGGAAAGCGGCGGTTTCTTTTTAAACCAAGCCATGATCTGCTCTATCATCGTTAAAATAAATGTTGCATACGGTAAAATCCAAAAAGGAGTCACTCCACGCAACCGTGGGACGTTCAGCACCGTTGCAATCCGATTGAACAGTTCCAAATAGGACATGCATTCATCGGCAACTATATAATTCTCTCCAGATCTGCCGCGCTCCATGACCAATACGTGAGCGTCGATCACATCATCTACCGAAATAACCGCGTTCCCTCCGGGCGGAGCATAGTGTATGCGGCCTTCTTTAATTTTTTTGATCACTTTTCCTATATGCATTTCAACGTCACCCTGACCATAAATAGTCGTTGGTGAAATAATGGAAACCGTTAAACCTTTTTGTGCAAATTCCTGACCAAGTTTTATCGTCAGATGTTTGGAATACATGTACATCACTTTCTTATATTTTTTCAAATCAAACGAAGCCTCTTCATTTAAGGGTTGATTTTTATCTTCTGGGATGCCGATTCCAGCCGTAGAAGACGTTATGACGATTTTTTTTATTCCTAATTGTTGTGCGACTTCTAACACAGTCCTCACACCATCGTAATGAACTCCATACATTTTTTTGTGATCTAATATGTGATACGAAACGATTCCAGCCACTTGATAAACATATTCACAGCCAGTCATCGCTCTCACGACATCCTGACGATTTTTAATATCTCCAACAACAACGTTCAACGTGAGTCCATCCAAAAATGGATGCCATGTGCCAGGCAAAATTAAAACGGAAACTTCGTGTCCGTCTGCGATGAGACGACGACAAAGATTTGAACCAACACAACCCGTCGCACCTGTCACTAAAATTTGACTCATAAATTATTTTTTACGATCCAGTTCCATGCATTCTCTGTCGTCTGGCTTAACGTGTAATGCGGCTTAAAACCCATTGAAGAAAGTTTTTTTGTCGTGTGAACACGATCGGTAAACGACCAAAAAACAGTTTCATACGTTACGGGTGGATCAGGATGTATTCGTTCAATCAGGTATGCCAACATCAAAATAGGAATTCTGAAAAATTTTGGAATTGTTATGATGGGAGCTTTACTTCCGACAACTCGTGCGATGGTCTCATGTAATTGTTTAAATGAATAATTTCCACCCGCGACTATAAATCGTTCGTGTGGCTTAGAAAAAGGATGGACAAGAAAGAATACGAGAGCGCGTGCGAGATCTCGTACATCAACGACGGAATTTTTTCCTGGAGAATTAAATGGAATTTGTCGTTGCTTGATGGCCTTTAACAACTTCACCGTATTTGTTTTGTCTCCTGGACCCAAAATCAGTGGCGCGTAAACGAGTACTGTGTGGACAGAACTGTCTGTGATTTCCTTGTTCGATAAATATTTGGAAAGTGAATAGCAACAATTTTGATATTTTGACCAATCAAAATCTGGACTGTGCTCATGTAATTCATTCTGACTAAAACCAAGCGCTGCGGTTGAACTTAAATGAACTAATTTTTTAACTCCATGTTCTTTGGCCGCCCGCAATACATTCAATGCTCCTGTGTGATTGGTGCACATTAAACGTTCACGATCAGCTTGTTTAAACGACACAAAACCAGCAACGTTACAAACCGCATCGACTCCAGCACACAGCGTGTGAAAACTGTCGTAATCAGCGATATCTATTCCTTCAACAACCGTAATATTTGGTAATTTCCAAATATTAATAAACAAATCCGATCGTTTTTTTCGGCAACCAACGATGACGGTGTGGCCTGCGGACGCTAATTCACGCACGACGTATTGACCGACAAAACCAGTGCCTCCTAATACTAAAATTTTCAAATGAGTGCTCATAAAATCCTTTCAGCGTTTAGGATCATTTGGCGCTGGAATACCAATCATTGCCTCCGGTCAAGAATTTGATACGAACACGCAGATGAATTATGTTAAACTTATTATAGCAAAGTTTTTTACATTCACACGAGAATTTTCATAAAACACACAGATGAAGTAGTGTATTAGCATGTTCGATCCGAAAGATGAAATTAAACAAAAAATTGATATCGTCGAGCTTATCGGCGAATATTTGGAGTTGAAACCGGCTGGCACGCATGGGTTTAAGGCGAACTGTCCATTTCATGGCGAAAAGACTCCATCGTTTCACGTCTCTTCCGATCGACAAATTTGGCATTGTTTTGGATGTTCAGAAGGAGGTGATTGTTTTAGTTTTGTGATGAAGATGGAAGGAATGGATTTTCCCGAAGCACTTCTGCATCTTGGCCAAAAAACCGGAATTGAGGTGAAAAGGTTATCCACACCCCAAAGTAATCAGAAGCAACGGTTGTTTGAATTGTGTGAATTATCCGTAAAATTCTATCAACACGTTTTGGAACAATCCCCATCGTCGCAGTCTGTGCGCGACTATATCAAGATGCGTGGCATCACTCCGGAATTGGTTACACTGTTTCAACTTGGGGTTGCCGCAGATGGATGGGATGATCTGACACAATTTTTGCTCAAGCGAGGATATTCGGAAACGGAAATCGTAACCGCCGGACTCGGACAAAAAAAGAAATCCGGTTCAGGCTTGATCGATCGTTTTCGAAATCGTTTAATGATTCCGCTCCGTGATCAACACGGAAAATCCGTCGGCTTCACCGCCCGCCTCCTCCCAACCCCTACAACCCCTACAACCCCTATCAC
>CAYVCS010000133.1:0-3774 GCA_964450455.1 uncultured Gammaproteobacteria bacterium
TGAACGCTGTTGAGACAAAGAACAATCTGTTATGCCAAACTCATTTCCCGGACGCCATTCAATTAAGATTAATCGTTCACCGCGTTTCGCGTTCATAAATAACCTATCGCCCGCGAACTGAAGTGGGTCAATTGAAGTGACTGTGTCAGGGAGTGCGCGTCGTATATTCCATGCAAAATCAACAATTTCTTTCATTGCGTCTTCCTTTTAGCATGAATTAAAGTCCAGTGTTTGTGAAATAGAAATTTGACTCACAAATTCAGCATCATGACTTACTAAAATAATTGCTCCTTCAAAATTATCAAGCGCTTTGGCAATAATTGGAAGATGTCGGAAATTAATATGGTTTGTTGGTTCATCAAGTATCAAAAGCCCTGGTTTTTGTAACATAAAACGAGCGTAGCAGAGTAGTCCTTTTTGACCTTCTGATAAAGTACCAACCGCATGTTTCAATGTTTCAGACGACAATAAAAATTGCGCGGCAGTCGCATAAATTTCTTGATTTACAGGAACTCCCATCATATCTTCTAGTGCTTGAAACGCGGTCTTACTAAAATCAAGTCCAGAAAAATCTTGTTGATAATATCCGAGTTTAATATCAGGTGAAATTGTAGCGCCTTCCGCTGAATTAGTAGCAAGTGAGCGTAAAAAGGTACTTTTTCCAATTCCATTTGGACCTTCAATCAACAAAACATCTCGCTTACTTAATCTAACAGGCGACAGAAGCTTATGAACTTCTGATGTATGATTTTTAATAACCTTGACAGAATCAATAGCAAGTAAGACGTTTTTGATGTCCATCTGCATAGGTATTTGAAATTCGCGAATCGTTTTGTCTTCACGTCGTTCGTCAACTATATCTTCTTCTGCTTCTTCAACTTGGTCTTTGAGTTTACTCGCTAATCTTCTCATTTTTCCACCTTTGTTTGCAAAAAAGTTAATTTTATCTTTTCTATCTTGAATACTCTTTTTTAATTGCGCATTTTTTGCGCGTTCACGTTCAATCCGTGCTTCTATTTCGGACAAAACATTGTAATAATCGCCCGTGTATTGTTCTATTTTATGAGTAAATGAATCCAGATATAACACACCATCAGTAAATGAACTCAAAAAAGCGGCATCATGTGAAATAACAATACATGTTTTTTCATACATAACGAGAAATGAAGTGAGGTGTCCAATTCCGTCTGCATCAAGATTGTTGGTCGGCTCATCAAGTAACAAAATATCCGGTTTTTGAATGAGGGCATAGGCGAGAAGCAAACGCGCTTGTTGACCACCAGAAAATTCCTTGATTAGTTTGGTAAGTGGTGCGTTAAGATGGACGATATTGAGCACTTCCTGAATACGTTTTGGCAAATCATATTTTTTTTCTTCAAAAACTTGTCCAAAAAAATCTTCTATAGTTTTTTCAAGATTTTCTTGTTGCATGACTTGTGTAGCGATTGCAATTGTCGCGCCTAATTCAATATGAATTTTTCCGTTGTCTGGTTTCAGCTCTCCTAAAATGAGTTTGAAAATAGTACTTTTACCCGCGCCATTTTGTCCCATTATGGTAATTTTTGCATTATTACGAACTGAAAAACTCGCCTCATCAAGGATGGGTTTGTTATGTTCAAAATGAAATGATACGTTGTCACATCGGAGGACGTTCGAATTTTGGCTCATATTTCTTGTAAGCGATGGTATCATTATTTTTTTCCTTTGTACAGGATTGTACCACTTTATATAATTATCCTGTACTGCTATACTCAATCTATTGATTTAAAAAAAATATGGAAATAACATTAGTTATAATTCTTGTAGTGTTTGTTTGCGGTTTGTGTGTTGTTGTATCCTTGAAAAATAGAAATAACAGTTCAATAGAGCATACATTACACAACGAACTTACGCGAAATAGAAAAGAAAGTGGGGATTCTGAACAGCGATTACGCGTTGAATTAGGAACACAATTTAAGCAATTTGGAGATTCTATAGATAAACGAATGTCTGATTTTTCGCGAATGCATAACAGTAATTTTGAAGGATTTTCTCTAAAACTTTCGGAGTTAATTGAAAAAAATGATATCAAAATGGAAAAAATGCGCGAGATGGTTGAAAAAAAATTGACAAGTATACAAAAAGACACGAGTGATAAATTGGAAAAAATGCGTGAAACAGTTGATGAGAAATTACATGCAACATTAGAAAAACGTTTTGGAGATTCGTTCAAAGTTGTGTCTGATCGTTTAGAAGCAGTTCATAAAGGACTTGGCGAGATGCAAACTATTGCGCTTGGAGTCGGTGATTTGAAAAAAGTATTGAGTAATGTAAAATCGCGCGGAACCTGGGGTGAAGCACAACTTGGCAACTTGTTAGCTGAAATTTTGACGCCAGAACAATATGAAAAAAATGTTAGAACAAAGAAATTAAGCAAAGAAAATGTTGAATTTGCGGTTAAACTTCCTGGTTCTGATGATGTAGCATGTGTGTGGTTGCCAATTGATGCAAAATTTCCTCTAGAAGATTACCAGCGTTTAGTTTCAGCACAAGATGTTGGCGATAGTGCGCTCGTTGAAGAAGCAAGCAAAGCGTTGGTAATTCGTATTAAAGCTGAAGCAAAAGATATTCGTGAAAAATATTTGGATCCACCTTATACGACAGATTTTGGAATTTTATTTGTTCCGATTGAAAGTTTATATGCAGAAATTTTACGAAATCCTGGATTGTTTGAGACAATACGACGAGAATATAAAGTCATTATTTGTGGACCAACAACGATTCAAGCAATTTTGAACAGTTTACATATGGGTTTTCGTACATTAGCGATTCAAAAACGTTCAAGCGAAGTATGGACATTACTTGGCGCAGTAAAAACTGATTTCGGTAAATTTGGCGACTTACTTGAAAAAACACATCAAAAAATGAAAGAAGCAAGTACGACGATAGAGAATGCAGTTGTTAAAACTCGCACAATAGAACGAAAACTCAACAAAGTCCAAAATTTACACATTGTGGAAAGCGAATCTGTTGAATTACTCGTTGACGTAGGTGAGATTGAATAAAACTAATTTTGCTATGTTTCATTGTTTAAATGCCTATGGGAAAATTAAAATGTAAAAATGCGCAACAGATGCTTGCTCATATCATGACGCTTAAACAAAAGTTTGATGAGGTATGTAGAGAGGGAGATTATCAAACTGCTCGCTATCTCAAACCAGGTCTTGAATTAGCCATGCATCAACTTCGCAATCAAATTGGAACTCCACTAGAAAAAGCAATTCAAGCAATTGGTGTTGAAAATGTATATGGTGCTAATGCGGTTGAAGCGGTATTTAAAGTGCGATTAAAAGAAATTCCACCTATTCCATTTTCTGTTGAGGATTTGGAACGTGCTCGGACACTAAATCAGATTCTTGTTCTTCGGATTGATAGAATTGCAAACGGAAGACCGCTGTCTCTTGAATGTATGACTCACTTTTCGGCTTCATTGTTTGTGCTAGGGGGGCCGGGACATAACTGTCAATCAAAAATAAATTGGTGGCAACATCTACTTCAGAATGAATTTTCTTCAGTATGTCCGCGTGCAGGATGGGCTTTGGTTTCCACTGATATTGTGCCAGAAAGTAACAATAAAAAAGTGATAGAGCAGCTAGAAAAAATTATACAATATCTACGTAATGATGTTTTTCGCGATTTTGAAATGCCTGAAAATTATGTACAGGCGATTGAGGAATTTGAATTAAAAAAAGAAGGTTTTGTTAAGTTAGCTGTTTCCGATTGGAAGGAAGCTAA
>CAYVCS010000134.1:0-5063 GCA_964450455.1 uncultured Gammaproteobacteria bacterium
ACCAGGAAATGCTGAAGTACTCACAGAAAATATGCATGAACTATTACACCATCCTGAAACACGAAAAAGTTTAGCTCACGATGCATATCAGTTTGCTAAGAAAAATTTAACCGAACAATCAGTTTTCTCCGCACTTTCAGAGCTATACTCAAACTAGCTTCTTCTGCTCTAGGCATTAGGAACTAGCTGATTAGCTTTTTAGGAAACGCCAACGCCTAAGAAGCTAAGAAGCTAATTTCTAAGAAGCTAGTTAAGCTAGGTATTAGGAATTAGCTTGTTAGCTTTTTAGGAAACGCCAACACCAACGTCAACGCCTAAGAAGCTAAAAAGCTAGTTTCTAAGAAGCTAGTTAAGCTAGGTATTAGGAATTAGCTTGTTAGCTTTTTAGGAGACACCAACGTCAACGCCTAAGAAGCTAAGAAGCTAATTTCTAAGAAGCTAGTTAAGCTAGGCATTAGAAATTAGCTGATTAGCTTTTTAGGAGACACCAACGTCAACGCCCTAATAAGCTAAAAAGCTAGTTCCTACAACCTAGAGCCAAAGCTAGTTCCTACAACCTAGAGCCAAAGCTAATTTCTACAACCTAGCATATGCTGATGACGTTGTGGATTCCCGATCTCGGTCGGGCGAGTCCTGCTGAAGGGAATGACACGAAGAGGAGTCGCCAACGTCAACGCCTAAGAAGCTAAGAAGCTAATTTCTAAGAAGCTAGCCTAGTGTCCACATTGCGCTCGTGGAATTGTTGTTGTTTTTTGAATAGAAGTAATTCTATCTATACAGCGTAGATATTTTTCTGAAAGACCAACATCATCTTGAACTTCCGATTGTTCCATTCGTTTTTGAATGATTGCATTCACCTCTTCATGTTTTCCTTCAGTTGATAATGCGAAAATTAATGCCTCGTATACCCATGGAGCAAATGTTTCATTTTTTTGAACTACATACTTTTCATACATAGAACGTAGTGTCGCTGAATTAACTGAAACTTTCGGTGGCTGTTTGTATCCTTTAAAATTTAGATATTCTTTTGTGTATTCCGTTTTAATGGTTTGCTGTACTTCATATGCATATTGAAATAATTCTGCTCCATCGTAGATCTGAAATAATCGCGCTAAAATTTTGTAAGGAGCGACTTTTCCATTGCGTGCGTAATATGCAACAACTCGTTCATCAAATGTCGCATCGTAATATGTATGCTCTAACATTATTTGAGAGATAAAATTCATATGCTCAAATGTATCAACAGAAAGATGCAACACTCTATATGCCTGATACACATCATTCCATGCGACATCTTTGTTTCCCATTTCATACTGAATGAATCCACGCAAAAAATATGAATAGGCAACTTGGGGGTCAAGTGCAATTGCTTGTTCAAGATTCGCAAGCGCTGGTTCATATTTTTTGTGTTTCAATAAATATCTCGTTCGCATAAATAAAAATTGTTGTCGTTTGGGAGATAATCGCAAAAGCGCATCAAATGTATCATCAATAAATGCGTTAGAACCTTTAGCGTAACGAGTATCATCAGCGAGATTTGATGCAAATGAAATTTGCTCCATCATAACGCGTGGATTATAGGGATTTTGTTTGCGAATAACATCAAGCATATCCATTACATTGAATGCTAAAATAGTTTTATGTTCTCGTGGTAATTTTGCTAATACCGTTGACGAAAGTGCCGTTAAATATTGAGTGGTAAACACAATTCTCTCCAATCTATGCATTCCAGCAAACGACCAGATTTTCAACAATGTTGCGGGGATTGTGTCAGTTTGAGTTGTATTCAGTTCTGAAACTAATTTTCGCACAGAACTATTCGCGACAGCTGGTAATATATTCAAATATATAATCATAAAAACTCCAAACGTCGCGCTCAATGAAAAAATTACCGTACGTACGTTTCGTGATATTGATAATGCTCGCGTACTTGTCTCAAAGTGATGACTGCTCACGTACGCAATGACAAAAAATAAAACTAACAAGCTCGCATGATGGTCAGTCATAAACATCTTCATAGAAACATCAGCAACAATGATTGAAAGCGCTACAAGCCAGACCGATGTATCAGAACCTCTCTGACGTACAAACACAAAAATTCTTTTAATGACGCTGTAATAAAGTGCTATCAGCGAACTCAAACCTAAAATTCCTGTTGTCGCCAATGCTTCTATCAAAATATTATGGGCATTATCAAACCATGTTTCATATAAAGAATATTGAAGAAGATGTGGGTCATAATATTTATTAAATGCAACACTAAAATTATCGTATCCGAATCCAAACAATACCCTCTCTTTCCAGGATTCGTATGCCACCTGCCATACTAACAATCGTGGACCAGAATCATTTTTGATATCCGTAATGCGATGAAGTGGGCCAACATCAATGTACGAGGCAATAGGTGTTAAAAAAAGAATCGTAACAAGCGCGGCAAACACCATCAACATTACCGCAACAACAGTTTGTGCTTTTCCGCGTTGTCTAAACAGGGCAATCAACAAACTAAAAGCTATCCCAAAAATTATACCGAGTAGCGCTCCACGAGAACCAGAAAGAAACAGACCGACAGCGTTCAATACGGCGAGTGCTAACAATATTTTTTTTGTATATCCACTATCTTCATGCAAGTAGATAAAGATAGAAAATAATAGCGCCATTGCGCACACATAACCAAATTGGGAAAAATTACCCATTGTTCCAAATACACGTCCTCCCATTACGCCACCTAAAATTGACCCAAAATAATACTGTATAATCCCAATGATTGTCTGAATTGTCATAACAGAGAGAAGTGTCATACAGGGCAATCTGAATCCAAACAAATGCAATTCTTCAACTACTCCTCCTCTCCATTTATATAACAAACGACTCATCAAAAAATAAAAGGCAATAAAATGCCATACACTCGTAACACTCATCATGCGCTCATACGAACCAAAAAAAGAATGTTCAACATCTATGCCAAAAAGTGATGAAATAGTTATGACCACACCATAGAGTATAACGACACTATCTAGGGAAGATAATTTTCGGAGTATAATGTTGGGATATTTTAGCATCAAGGGAACAGATGCGATGAGCGCAACCATAATCAATGTGCGGAAATACCACATTTTGAGCGAAACAAAAGGAAATAAAAAAAGCTTTGGCAAAACTACCAATATACTTATGAGAGATAACGTGATACATACGACGCTGACAAGATACCACAGCTCAAAATTTTGAGAAGTTTTTTTTACGTCTAATTTAGAAAATGGATACCACATAGGTAATGTATATAATGTAACAATTAATTTTTTCTACATTGGATAGGCGTGACAAATTTTGGGGGTGATAAACGAGCATTAACTAAAATACAATCCGTATACGCTTCATCAATGATACCGAGCGAATTGGTTCGGGCTTTTTCACGAACACGAGAAATGAATGGTTCATCAGTATCATTTGCAGATACAAATAGCAAGCGAGCATATAAATTTGGATTCCATATCGTATGTTTTTCTACAATATATCGTTCAAATAATTCACGAAAATGTTTGGAAGAAACTGATACAGTTGGTTTAATCAATAAATCTTTATATTCTTTTTTCTTATCAGGAAATTGTTTTTCTAATTGTAATGCTACTTCATATGCGTCTTGATATAAACCCATATCGCGATAGGATCTAGCGAGGCGTACTACATACTCATACGGTACACTGCGTCTCGCTGATGCAAACATATTCATGATATGTTCAATATATTGCGCATCAATAAAATCATTTTCGTCAATCAATCTACTCGCAAATTCTATTTCAGAAAATTGAGATGGTACGTACGCATGGTCATACAATGCGGAATAAAGATCATCCCATGCTTCTTTTTTTGCGCCAAGAGCATACTGAATTGATGCGCGAACAAAATATGGACGTCCGATTTCTGGATTTATCGCTATTGCATCTGTTGCAAACTTAAACGCTGTATCTAGTTTTCCTTGACGCTGTTTAAGCGAGGCACCGGTCAAATATAATTGCTGACGATTGGGTGATTCCTTAATCATACTCGCTAACCGCTCATCAATAAATTTTTCCCATTTCTCATTAGGCAATAAAAAAGAAGCGAGTTCAAGAGAATAGAGTTGCATTTGAAGTTCATGTGGTTGTATGACATACGCTTCTTCAAGTCCTTGTAATGTTAATTCTATAATCATGTTAAATTCATTTGTAGGAAAAAGCTGTTGTAACTGCGATACATTGTCCAAAATTACATTTGCAATATGCGAACGTATATCCACTTTGTGAGGAGTTTCAAGCGCAAACACATCCTGGATAATTCTTTTAGTATATTGTGGATGTTGCGAAATTGAGGATAATGCTCGTAGAGTTCCTGTATTTGCAATCATGGGTTTTACATTAAATTCAAATGAGAAAATCAATCCCATAACGAGAAACAATCCGATTGATGTTTTATATGATAGAAAAAATTTGCTGTCGGGTGTCGTGACATTCTTTTTCTGAATAACAAACGAGTTCACAAATGCCAACGTGAGAAAAAACGTGATGAATGAAACAGGCGTATCAAACACAAACATTTTTGAAATACCGTCAGTTATGAGTAACGCAGATCCTCCATATACGAGCGCATTTGAAATATAATCTGCTCGTCGAGCACGAAACAAACTATAAAAGCCAGTTACATACAGCATAAGATACGCCAGAATACCGACAATTCCACCAGTTGCTAATGTGTTAAAAAAAACATTATGAGCGTTATCAAACCATGTTTCATAATATGAATTACCTAATGATTCTTTACTCAATAATTGATTATACGCAACATAAAAATTTTCATATCCCCAACCAAATAAGGGTCGCGCTTTAAATGCCTGAATTGCAATATTCCATGCATTGAAACGAGTTTGCGCGTCACTTGTTATGTCAATCAAACGTCCAATTGCCGAAATTTGAAGTGCGTACTGTTTGAGTGGGGAAAACCATGTGATACTTACTATGAGTATCATGAGAACTAATATTTTAAGAGCGTTACGACGTAGATGTGAGCGTTCTAAAAAAAACATGATT
>CAYVCS010000135.1:0-17808 GCA_964450455.1 uncultured Gammaproteobacteria bacterium
CTGTGATACATGTGACATCGCATGATTATGCGGCATCAAGTCATTTACAAAAATATATGAATGTTGAAAAGACAGTGGCAATTCCTTTATCTATTGCTACAAATATATGGAGTAACTTTGTGCGAAACGATGTGCGTCAAAATTTAGGATTAGTTCATGATAAACCATTTGTCGTTATGGTTGCGGCGCTTGACCAAGCGCATCAGTTTAAGGGAATTGAACAAGCGATTCATGTGATGAAACAGTATAATGAAGTACGTCCAGAACTACATCTCTATGTTATTGGCGATGGCGATATGCGGAAATACTATGAGAATATTGCCGACAATTTGGGGATTGCTTCGTATGTTCACTTTGTTGGTTCAGTATCTGATAAAGAATTGGGTTGTTGGTTGAACGAATCGCTCGCTTTATTGATGCTTTCAACAGGACGCTCCGAAGCGTTTGGTATAGTTATATTAGAAGCACTTGCGTGTGGTACGCCTGTAATAGCTCATGCAATTCCCGGAGTGCGAACATTGATTTCAGAGGGAATAAATGGTTTTTTGATTGAACAAAACTCTCTTCTAGAATGCGTAAAAGCAATTCAAAAATTACATTGCATGCAATCTGACGAATATCAAACATTGCGACAAACAACAAAAGAATCAGCTGTGATATTTGATGATGCTCTCATTGCGCCAAGAATCATGGCGTTATATACTTAAGTCATAGTTTATAATTCAACGTATGAAAACATCAACAAAAGTTGTATGGGGAGGAGTTTTGGCGGGAATAGCAAGTGGTCTTGTATATCTTACGACTACAAAAAAAGGGAAAGCAATTCGCGATGAGCTCAAAAAAAATATCCCACAAATTTTGAAAGAAATTGAAACTCGCTGTGCTTCAGGCAAACAGACATTTGATGAAGTTGTTGAAGAAGTAGTTGGGGAATGGGATAACGCGCGAAAACTTATGAAAGAAACTATTGCACCGTTGAAGAGAGAGATTAAAAGAAGGCAGAGGAAATTGTAGAGATTGTTGATTTTAGATTTTAGATTTTAGATTTTGAACGACATGTCAATCAGCAATCTACAATTGTACATTTTACATATGATTCCTTTGCTATAAAAAAACCACATACTTTGTTGTATGTGGCTATATATTCGTTTATCCTTTAAACTCACCAAGCTTTTCAATAACGGCATGCGTTTTATTGATATCTTCGGCGAGCTTGAGAATATACGCTTCAGTACGTAGACGATCAGGATCCACTGTCTTTTCGCATTCATTTTGCAAATCTTCGAGTTGCGCTTTTTTTCGATCAAGCGTGTTTTCAAATGTCGGAGTACGGACGCTTTGTGGCGTTTCTTCAAGAATAGCAATGAACTTTGTCAAAGATTTGACTAATTGATCAAGCTCTAACGCCTTAAGCGTTTCTTCCTTGCATCTTGCATGTTGGTCTTGTAGATTTTTTAACGAAGTAGTGAGTTCGCGAAGCATGTCCGCTGTATCTTCGTCCATGGTCGTTTTGCGAGTCAGCTCAACAGTTGTTTCTGATTTTTCTTCAGAAAGTTGCGAGATTGGAACCTCACTCACCAGATCATTGACGCTCGGCGTATCAACATCGCTGGTTTTTGGAGCGTCGTGCCCCCCAAACTGATAGTTTAGGAGCGAGGCGGTTGTATGAGGTGGCTTGAGCGCGATTGTTGTGATAGCGGCAAATCCTTTGCCCATGACGCTTCTAACGATCAATCCTTCTCGTTCAAATGCCCTCAAGTCATCCTTCACATTTGTGCGACTATAAAACCCAACATGAGTTTCAGCTAGTCTGTCAAGGAGATTTCTAGAACTTGTAATGAACGGAGGGTTGCCTTTTTTTTCTTCTTCCGAAATAAGGGTTACAATCATTCCCAGCACATGGGTGCGTCGAACGAGTGTGGGTAAATGCTTTATTTCGGTTGATATCTTACTGACCGAAGTTTTCTCTTCTTCAGCTTCCGGCAAGATTACGGGAGTCGATGGTTCAGCAGGTTCACTCGTAACACGAAGGTGAGAGCGCGAGCTTTTGATGGCACGCGTTTGATCAACCAACGTAATACGGTTTACACGTCCAAATCGCGTACCCTCATTTGGACGCCGAAGTGCAACTGCACCGAGTTGCGACAGTTTCCGAATCCGTTTCAGTAGAATTGTCTTTGGGGGTTGAAAGGGGAGGGTGGTCAAAATTTCATCCACCAAATCAGTCATTTCGCCGTCAAACACATTATTGTGTTTTAGAAGACAATTAATGATTCCGTCTCTCATCATCTGGTCCTGATGTTTGGTAGGATGCATCTCACTTACTCCTTAGTTTTGTTGATTGTCAAAGAGCCATAGTGTACTCTTTTTATATATCCAAACTAGCTAATCACGACTATTTTGTCAAGACCTGACCCCACTATTATGAAATATATTGGTTTTATTGTACTGGCTGTTGTTTTTTTAGGAATAAGTTTGTTGTTTTTTGTTAGTACACAGTCATCCAATAAAGTAGAAGATATACAACCTTCGCGAATCAAACCAACTCCGCGTAGTGTGAAAGCGGTGTATCTAACTGCCGCATCTGCTCAAAATGCTGACAAACGTTTGGAGATTATTAATCTTATCAATGCCACTGAATTAAACGCAGTTGTTATTGATATTAAAGATTATAGTGGTTATATTCAATTTTATCCTACTGACCATGTTGAATCCAAAGAAGTATGGATTGCGAAACCAGTTATCAAAAATATATCGCGCGTTATTCAGGATTTTCATGACTATGGAATTTATGTTATCGCTCGTCAAGTAGTTTTTCAAGATCCTGCGTATGCATCTGTGTTTCCTGAATCAGCAGTGAAAAATTTGAAAGGGGATATATGGCGAGATAGAAAAGGTCTTGCATGGGTGGACCCAACAGTTCGGAGTGTGTGGGAATACAATAGCAGGATAGCAAAAGTTGCAATTGCGCACGGATTTGATGAAATAAATTTTGACTATATTAGATTTCCTTCAGACGGCGATATGAGTACTGTTCGTTATGCTGATGAATTGACTTCGCATGCTGACACTATGAGAGATTTTTTTCAATTTTTGGATACAGAATTGCGCGACGAACCAGCATATAGTTCGTTTGATGTGTTTGGAATGACACTAGATAATGATGAGTTTGATTTACACATTGGTCAACGCATAAAAGATATGACAGAACACGCTGATTATATCTCTCCTATGATGTATCCGTCGCATTATCCTTCCCTATATTTAGGATACGAAAATCCGTCTGAACATCCCTATGAAGTAATAACTCATGGTTTGAGCTTAGCTCAACATCATTTCACAACTTCAACACGCGCGACTTTACGTCCATGGCTACAAGCATTTAACATCGGCGCAATCTATGATGGCGAAAAAATTCGTGCGCAAATTAACGCAGTAGAGGAAGCACAACATACATCAGGATTTATGCTTTGGAACGCGAGAAATGTGTATTCAAGAGATGGTTTGCTACCATCACGAGAAAATGATACTATAAGCACAAAGTTAGAATAATTATTTATAATCGCTTACTATGTCCAAACGTATCGAAGATCCATCACACTTAAAAATTGACATAGATACCAATGATCCATACGAACAGCTTGTGGCTATTACTCTCCAAGAGTTATTATGTGTTTATGCTAAGAAAATTGCTGAAGGAAATAATGGTATCATTTTCGAATTTGACACTACAACGCTTCCAGTAGAAATGAAAAAAATTCTGGGAGACAGGATTATACTAAATAGTTCTGTCGCTATCAAATTACTTAAAGTTTATGCAAATGGAAAAGGTAAAAAGGAATTTGAGATGCAAAAAAAGGCCTTTGAAATCGTCACCACACATGCTCAAGACGGTGCTCAAATTCCCGAACCACTTTTGTATAGAGATATTAAATTGAATGATAAGACAAAGGAATTATTGCGGAACTCAAAGATGAAGTGTTATGGGGATCGAGCAGAAATACTTATAATGGATTTAATAAAAGGAAGTGATTTGGCGACAATTATTTTACGGGAAGTCGTTCAACGTCATCCTGAATCACGATTAGGTGCTAATGATTACGATAATATTGAAAAACTACTTGCTGAAGTGTCTATTTTGCTTGAATTTGAAACCGCATCATCGGTTGCGCGAAGCACTGGCCTCACACAGAAAGAGGCAGACAATAGGATGAATAATCAGAATGCAAATAAGGTGTACGCTTATTTGTTGAATAATGGTTTTGTTATGCATCCAAATATTATAGTCGCTTTGAGGAAAACTCTTAATGTTCTTCATGATCATGGAATAGTTCATCGAGACGCACATGAACGAAATATTATGATTTCTGGTCAATATACTGCAGATGCGGCATCAGTGCCAAATGTTTTTCTAATAGATTTTGGAAGTTCAGTAGAAATTGATGAACCATATGAGAGTGCGAAAGATTCTATATATACTGATGCAGTACGCGATGCCAAATTGGTGCGAGATGAATTTGTCCTTACGCGATTGAGTCAAATGGCGGGTACAATATCTATTTCGCGTGATCCATATCGTCAACAATGGAAACCTGACGGATTGGCAAAAAGATTGTTAGAACAACCCAAGATTAAAAAAATCTTTGAAGAAGTGTCGGTGTGTGCTGAAAGCAATCCGGTTGAAGCGCTTAATATGCTGTTTAAAGCTATGCGTGCATCATCAAGTCGAGAAACAGATTTTGACTATTTTCTTGTATTATCCGATGCATTATTACATGAGGAGAGAATTTCAATCAGTGATTTTAAAGAGTTTATTAACACAATGACATGGATCACTTCGAAACTTAATAAAATTAATCGTATGATAAAATCAATCGGATAGTGACTTTAATTAATTATAAAAAAAACCCGCATTAATTAAATGAGGGTTTTAATGTAGTAATTCAAGAATTGGACGTTGCCATAAAATTGTGTGCGTTAAATCTTCTTTTTTTGAATAACAAATTGCTGATTTATCTGAAGTAAATTCCACAAGTATGTCGTATTCATTTGCAATTTCTTGAATTAGTTTAAGCGATTCTCGGATGCTTGCTTGCTCATCACTAGTAAGTTCATCCATTGTTCGATGGGGGATGTGCATATCGAGCTCCTTATAAAATTTTAAACAACTCATTGAAGCATACAAGTTTAATGTGTGTATGTCAATAGACGCAGGGCGATTGGCGATTGGCGATTTTAGATTTTAGATTGACGATTGACGATTGACGATTGACGATTGACGATTGACGCAGGACGATTGGCGATTTTAGATTTATGATTTTAGATTGACGATTGACGAAGTCATCAATCTAAAATCGTAAATCTAAAATCAAACATGGTGGACCCTACCGGATTTGAACCGGTGACCTTCTCCATGCCATGGAGACGCGCTACCAACTGCGCTAAGGGCCCGCGTGGATTTTAGATTTTAGATTGACGATTTTAGATTGACGATTGACGTTTAAGATTGACGATTGAACGAAATCATTAATCTAAAATCTAAAATCGTAAATCTAAAATCAAATTTGGTGGACCTGAGGAGACTCGAACTCCTTACCTCAGCAATGCGAATGCTGCGCTCTACCAGATGAGCTACAGGCCCCCACATATTGACAAACACCCCGTAATTAGATAGTGTAATTACGAGTTGCTAGTGTAGCATACTTTGTGTGCTCCTATCAAGTCATATTGGTCATTACAATTCACACCAGAAGGAGAGTCGGGGATTATGCCAAAACACATTAACAAATACTTTCTTAGTTTGCCAACTCCACAAGGGAATTGGAGTTATTACGAAGTTGATCCTTCAAGATTGCAATTAGATCAAATGCGCGAACTCTATACGAAGGACCATTCAGGACGCGAACCAAAGTCCACGTATATCAAAGTACTTGGAGCGCTGGAACATTTGTCTGCTCATACGGATGCTACGCCAGTTATTGATGCACTTCACGAAGTGTGCGAAAGTATGGCGCTTACATTTGAGGGGATGGGAGAAGAGGGGATTAATGTAAGAGATGAATATGTGCGAAATGTACGCCTACTTATTCCTGTAATCTCTGAAATTTCCGCAGGCCATACACAGCACGCATCGGATTTAATCCGGGATTTCGTGTATGCGCTATTTTCAGATGGAGTACAGTTAGCAACAAAACTTGATAATCTGACAAGTCATGTGAGTGGAATGCAAGTTGGTGTTGACGCTCTTAAAGATGCATATGAAAACACAGACTCTCAAGTAAAAAACGTGTATCTTGATTGGGCAGTTCAATGTCTTGAATTTTTGAAGCTTCTTGCAGTCATTGAGGAATTTGAACTTGAAATTCAAATAATGGATGAAGAAGTAGCTTTTTTCAATGCTCAATGCAACACATCACATGGTCATAGTCCAGTATATAAAAAAGCGATAGATTTTTTTGACGGTGATGTGACAGAAGGATCAGAAGGGTTTATTGATCAAGCATATCTATTTAGCAGACGTACTGGCGAAGAGCCAGATGTTGAAAATAGCATAAAGTCAGCAATTCAAATTGCTCGAAATATGATGAGCGCTTGTGATAATGCTTTTTCTGTGTTGTATCGGCCATGGCATACATTGAAATCTTCATTAACGAAATTTCAGCGTGATGCGATGGAAAAACGAGATCGCTATTCTGAAGCATTGTCGGGTATGTATAACTATCTAAAAGATAAGGAAACTACATATGGGCGAAAATCGCTCAATGCCATTCTTGGTGAAGATACTATTTCTTCCCAACAACTCGAAACTTTGTATCAGAAACTTGATGATCCAAAGTGGGATCCAAAACGATGTAAAGAACGTCAAACAAAAGACATTAATGGACTGCTGATTGCACTATCTATTGAACCGCGAATGCCGAGTAAATATACTGATAAAGCTAGTACTGCATTAGACTTACTAGAAAAGTGTGAGGCAAAACTGAATAGTAAGACAGAATCACGTTCGGTGAGTCATACAACGAGAACAACAAAAAATGATTCAGTGGCCGTTGTGCCTCGCGCATTTCCATCTGTCGCAACTGTGATTGGATCCATGCGTAAAACGGAAATTCCTCACGCGCAAGTTGTTTCATCTTCACAATCCAATGATGCCAATATGATTGAAACGCTTTATGAGCTAGTTCAATGTGTTGGCTATGTACTCACCTGTAAAATTCCATTCCTTGCTCGCTCCAATATTCGCGCGATGCTTGATATCGTTGAGATATTGGGTGTAGTGCATGAGACTGACCTCAAAAAGAGGTTTGGGGCTGATGTTGAAAAGAGATCTTTAAAAGATCGGGAGAAAGTTAATGATTCTTCTGTAGTCATTACACGATTTAGAGAAAGTCGTTCGGTGTGGATTGATTATTTTGACGTGAAGAAGCCGTTGATGCGATTGAAAATGACTCAACATGCTGGACAATCCGCATATTCACTTCTTCAAAAATATGGATTGACGGAATCACAAATTCGTGATGTCCATACAGCTAAACGATCCGCCGGCAGGGCAGAATACGAAGCGAGAAAAAGAGCATCATGAGTACAGTATACCCTCTACGGAGGGTTTTTTTATTTGCTCTGGTAAATCTTTGTACACATTAAACATATAATTTTGGACATTCAGTACATATGCCATTTGGAACATGGTGGCGGAGTACGCCAAAGGGGTAGAAATCTCGTGCACGGTTCATGTTTTCGCGATTTCTCGTTGAGACTCGAAATGATGTGGTGGGTTGGCGTGAACGTAAACGTGGTACGAGATTTCTCACCCTTTCGAGGGATTCGAAATGACGTTCTGTGTGGTAGGTGTCAGACAGGGGTGTCTGACACCTACCTTTACGTTGCTAGTTTCATATAAAAAAGCACTATGTTTTTAGCATAGTGCATCTGTAACGTATTACGACTTTTGCAACTGATCTAACAGTTGCTCATAGATTGCGCGCGCATCACGCATTTGTTCGCTTGAACGCAATTTTGCTTCAAGAGCGGTAAACGTATGATTGCTTTGCGATTCAAGTTCAAAACGTTTGAAGTGAACGTATTGATGCATGATCTCGTGAATGAGAAATGGAAGCAATTGATGACAGGATTCGGCTTTTTTCCAGGAAGACGACTGGTTGTTCAAATGAAGACGATGGATGTTACCCTTTCCCATTGAAATGATGTTGATGGGTGGTTCATCTGATCCCGATGGATTCGGGTCCAGCTGAAAACATTCATCTTCAATATGAATCAGTCGTAGCGGCGTAATCGTAACTTCGCATTCATCTTTGACATGTGGATTTTTGCTGTCACGTCCCATAACCACCGCACGGCCAAAGCGCGTTGCATGGAAAATGGCTGAATTTTTGCGAGGTTCAATTTCCCCCGGGCCATCAACACTCCATTCAAGCTCGCCTTTCAGTGTATCAACATTATCGGCAGTAATCCGAAATGAGGTACCTTCCACGAGCGTCTGAATATCAGGACGAATGCCAAAACGTCTACGTTCAACAATCTCAAAGAGAGTTGTCTGCCCATACGGACGATTCGGAACATCAACTTTGATGAGTGCTGGTCCCGCGGTTGCTGCAATACAACGAATGCCTTTTTCGGTTTTGGTAACCTGTGTACTACCTGACCGATCAGTGTGCCAGCGCAACATTCCAAGGTTCAACTCGGTACGCATATCCTTTCTGATTGAAGCCGTAACCTCAATCACTTCACCGATTCCAAACTCATAGCGCTCAATTGAAAGTGTGATTGGATTACTGTCTCGAGGAGTAGTGTCATCATCGTCTGGAGGAGGTGTGCGAACTTTCTTCTGCGGAGTAAGAACAGTGGTTCCATCGTCAAACGTTTTGTTATAGATCTTTTGCAGTCCATCCATAACGTCAAAAATAGTACCGCTCTCATTCTCCGTTGGCGTTAGTTCCAGACATTGCTCAATTTCCGCCGCATACTTATTCAAGACCTTAATCAGAATAAGTGTACGAGGATCATCGGCAATATCAGGACGAAGCGTATCGCGACGTTCGGTGGAATAATCGCGCAACCAATCAACTTGAATGATGCCAGCGATCCCACTACGAAGAAGCATTTCAGGCAATCTGATGGGTAAGTTATTACACAAAAGAGCGAAATGAGAATACGGCGCTTCACCAATACGATGCGGCGTCATACGAAGCGACTCTTCACCAAATGACTCGCGCACATCGTCTTTGTCTTTCTTGGAAGTCCTGCGTTTCGGACGATAGATACACATGGTTACGAGTCCACAACGTGGAATGTTTACCACTTCACGAAATTCTTTTCCGATAATCGCTTTCTGTGGAATCAGAACGCCGTCAACGCTTAGGAATGCACTAAAGTCGCGCGGCAAACGCTGGGATAGCGCATGCGCCAATTTTTCGCCACGAACAATATCTTCTGAATTTGGCTTAGCCAGCGTGTACGTAATCAACGTGCCGAAATCAGAAGGATACGGCCACGACGTAGGCGTTTTTGTCTCTTCGGTGTATGAGGTACCAACTCTGTTGAGCGCTTTCTGTGTGTATTCTTCGGTCGTCCATGAAAAATGACGTACAACAGAGGGAAACTCTTGTGGAGCAGAAACAACTTCTGTGTTAACTGCATGAGAAAATGACATCATTTTGGCGCCCAATCCGAATTGCTGCATCTTGTGTACGTCAGCAAGAGATTTCGCCAATGAATTGAATGAATTACCCTCCTTGTCACCCATACCAATACCATCATCATAAATGGAGAATCGCGAACGATCTGCCGTTATGAGATTGATCTTGGTGGCGCCCGCGTCAATCGAGTTTTTAATCAACTCAATCAAACATTTAATGAACGTGTCAGCCCCAAAAAGATATTTGAACACGTCAAGACCGATGTCGGTTTCAAACGTTCTTTTAGCTTTAGAAGTCACTGTGTCCTCCCGAGTTGTTGTGGATGCTCATTAACCGCGAAGTGCGGTTAACGTTTTATAGGCCTCAACAAGCCTATTGGGATACTCGCTCGTAAACGATTGCAAAGCAACATACATTGCTTCTACTTCAGCAGACACTTGTTTTTGAATTTTTGCTCGTGTACGCGGATTTTTTATCTGCATACATACGTTCAATAATCCACGTGTAATTTCTAGTTGTTGAATCAATCCGTTAACAAACGCGCTGTCTGGTTCATAATCAAGTTGCATAAATCCACTTTGGGTCAGCACAAGATGTACACCTCGAGGAGATGTTGGCCCTGCTAATTCTTCAAGTGGAATGCACGTATCTTTTGGCTTTTGTGAAACGGATTCTTGTTTAACTTTGTGGATTACACGATGAGTTCCGCGTGATTTCGCGCGACTTGGTTTTTTTGGTTTCGTATCAGAAATAATTTTGGTAACTTCTGATAGTGGTTCAACTGCAATCGTCGTCTGACTTTCATCAGGTAATTGGATTGTATGTTCCGCTTCTCGCGTTGACAGTGCTTGCTGTGCTTTACCAACAATTTCTTGAATTACTTCAACTGGACTAATTGCTCGTAATGCCATGCTATATGACGTTTTCGGTACTCCTATGAACTTCGCGCGTTCGGTCATAGATACATAGCGTTCAGCTAAAATAGAGTCAATATGTTGTAGCGTGAGCGAGATTTCTTCTCGAGCATGTTGTACATTTTTTTTGAGTTCAGCTACGCGTTGTGCGAATTGCGGATCATTTAGTACATCAAGAACTGCTTTATGGGCTATTTTATTTTCTTGCAAAGTTATATAGCCATCTCTTGACCCTCTGATAATGTACCCAACTGTTTCCGCATGGGATCCAAACAAACGCGCAAATTCATCGCCATTACAATATCCAAGAGTATGAGCTGTATGAGCATCAAGAATCATGAATACTGTTTCAATTACCTGTTCGTCAAATAGCGTTAGTGCGATATAGTGCACACGGATTGTTTTTTCTATTTCAGAAATTTTTGATTCAAGATGTTTACGTTGTGCGAATTGACATGACTTTATGAGATAGTCACCACTTGAAAGTACTTCATTTCCGAGCGCAAACTGTTTAACTTTGAATGCTCTAAGTCCTGTTCGTTTCTGTACATCAAGATATGTTAATCCATCAACTCGCATTGTTTCATTAAACGCAGTTCGCAATTCAATCTGCAACAAACGTAACGCAAGAACGCTTTTCTTTGAACTCTGCAACGATCGTTGCGAGGCAATAATTCGCTGAACTTTTGTTGTCATGATATCCTCCCTCGTCTCGCCAGATTTGAATTGTAAAGAACTATTCTTTTGCACTATAGCGAGATATTACGCAGTTGTCAATACGTGGAGTAGGTAATTATAGAGCCAAAATGAGCCAATTTATGAAATATTTGCATTTTTTTGTTATTCTATGAGTAATCTGTTTGAAACTTCTTGAAGTCTATGTATATCTTCTAATCATTCAATCTAAAATCTAAAATCGTCAATCTAAAATCTGAATATGACCCCACAGAGAATCGAACTCTGATCTAAAGCTTGAGAAGCTTTCGTCCTAACCGTTAGACGATGGGGCCTCTTAATTAGGTTGTAGGAATTAGGTGGTAGCTTTTTAGGACTAATTATTCATATACAAAGTTATAGCTAATCAGCTACAAGTGTCAACGTCAATCCCAATAGTTTTCTTGGCGACATACTAATTCTGACGCTGAAGTCGGTTCTGCCATTAATTCAATAACCGCTTTTTCCATACGAATTCCTTGCGAACCTTTTAATAATACAACATCATGTGGTTCTAGTTTTGATTTCAAAAATCGGCCGGCTGTGTGCGCATCATCAAAACTGAAAATTTTGTCGTGTGAAAATCCATTGTGGGATGCTGACGAAGCGATTTCTTTTGCTTTCTGACCTACGGTTACTAGATAGTTAACATTACAATCCAATACACATTCTCCAATTTCACGATGCGCATCGCGAGTTAATGTTCCAAGTTCAAGCATATCACCAAGAACGGCATATCGAGAACTTGTTTCTGGTACATTAATAGTTGCAAGCGCTTGAAGCGCACATTTAGTAGCGGTTGGAGAGGAGTTATAGGTATCATCAATGAGTGTTGTATTTTTTATTCCTTCTAGAATACGCATTCGTCCGCAGGGTGGTTGAAATTCGCGAAGTGCTTCTGTGATTTCTAAAAGGTTCATACGGTGAGCAATTCCAACCGCGCATCCTGCAAGCGCCGCCAATATATGTGGTCGACCAATAACATGTGGAAGTAGTAGGGGGACACTCGCTCCTTGAACACAAATTTTGAACGACATACCAACGGGATGAGATACACCACTACGTGTCTGATAGGAAATTTTTTCTTCAATCGCTCTGACATCCGCATTTTCGTGGAATCCAAACGTGATGACAGTTGCTTTTGTTTTTTTGTCTAATGCCTGAACAATTTCATCATCCGCATTCAATATCGCGTATCCATTCGCCGGTAAATGAGTCACCATCACAGATTTTTCTTTGGCAATTGCAGTTTTACTTTTAAAAAATTCATGATGCGCTTCACCAATTGCGGTAATAATTCCTATGTCTGGAGGAGCAAGAGATGTGAGACGCGAAATATCTCCTGGACGATCCGCGCCCATTTCAAGAATTAATAATTCTGGATATGTTGATGAGCGTCGCGCTAGTAAAAAAACCACCTTACCAAATACCGCAATCCAACGCGAGATTGAAGAAAGTGGGGGAGCGCATCCGATAATCGTAAACGGAACTCCAAACTCATTATTGTAATTTTTGGAATTTGCATGGGTGCGATAGCGCTGCGTGAGAATGGCGAGCACAGCTTGTTTGGTTGACGTTTTTCCGACTGATCCTGTTATGCCAATAATGCGCGGTTGATATTTGGCAAGAATCAGTGAAGCGCTCACGCGTAAAAGATATTTAATCAATTGTTGAATCTTGTTTTTCATAGGGTAGTATGTTGTTTAATTATCAGGTGGAATTTTTAAATACTGTACCAAAAATTTTGCGATTGCGCCAAATGTGTTCGCAGTGGTCGCGTCCGCATAACGCTCGTTTGGTTGTTCGTATTTGATTAACATAATAAATTGAGGATTATCTGCAGGGCCATATCCAATAAAAGTGTGGTTATATGTTTCTTCGTTATATCCACCACTCTGTGACGCGATTTGGGCAGTTCCAGTTTTTCCCGCGATTAAAATACCAGGAACTCCCGCGCGATGTGCATGTCCTGACGAAATCACTTCAGCTAACATCTGTGAAAGTGTAAACGCGGTTCGAGGAGAAATCACTTGTCGTATCTCTCTATTTTCCTTTTTTTCAATTGTACCGTCCGCGTAGGTAATTGAATCAATGATCGTTGGCTTAAGAAGTTTTCCCTGATGCGCTAGAACGCTGTATGCGGTAATTAATTGCAGAGGTGTCGCTGTAATTCCTTGTCCAAATGAAGCAGTCGCAAGATATACTTCACTTGAACGCGCGAGGTTGTCAACTGTTCCTGTTGCTTCAGTATCAAGTTCAATACCAGTAACTTTTCCAAATCCAAAATTATTCATATATTCAGCGAATGCGTGTATGCCGATTGACCGCGCGGCAAAAATTGCTCCTGTGTTTATCGAGTCAATGAGTACTTGCGTCATTGAAGATAATCCATATACTTTTTCAGCCGCATTTTTTATGGTATGTCCATCTATGTTTTCATAACCTCTATCTATAAATGTTGTATCTTTTGAAATTGTTCCCGAATCAATCGCAGCGGCCATCGTTATTGCTTTCATGACTGAACCTGGTTCATAGGGTATATAGATTGCAGAGTTGTTAAAAATTGAAATCGAGGTTTCGTTTTTGTAATTGTTTGCATCAAATTGTGGAGAATTACAAAGAGCAAGAATTGTATTCTCACGAGGATCCATAATGATGAGTGTGGCACTTTTTGCCTCATATTTTTTGGCGTCAGTTTGTAATATATCGCATGCATAACGTTGGATAGCTGGGTCAATCGTTGTAACGATGCGCGCGCCATGTTGCGTGCCGTCCTGCTGTTTTGATGTGCTACCAGATGCTCCTTCTAACATCGCATCAAAATATCCTTCTAATCCGTATTGTCCTGTTCGTTTATCATTAACTTCTCTTCCTAAAAAACCAGTTATATGCGACATATGTTCGGCTTCGGGATAAAATCTATGGGGAAGACGAATAAATCCAATTCCGGGAAGTGTGAGAATGCGAAGCGCATCTGCTTCATATTCTACGATTGCGGGAATGATGGGTTCATATGGATCAGCTCCGAGCTTTGTGAGACGCTCATCAATTTTCGTAAGTGTGGTATCATCAAGATGTAAGACGGTTTTAAATTTGTTGAGAGTTTCATCTTTGTCACGAAATGTTCTACCATCCGCGTAGACCAAAAATCTATCTTCATTGAGAATTAGAGGATATTCTGTACCATCAATGTGTGATGTAGTAAATATTTCTCCGCGAGCAGGCGAAATTTGTAAGTGTATTTCACGAGCATGTAGAGCTAATTGTTGATAATAACCGCCATGAACTATCTGAAGAAAAAATAATCGTATGATAATTATCAGAATGACAATAATGCAACCTATCGCAAGAATTGAAATACGCGTTTCGTGAACAGCTTTTTCTGGTTTTCGCAATTTTGAACCATGAACATTGAACATATATTATTTTGTTTGCAAACTGATTGCTTTGTAGGATTTTTTAGTATACTATATTTTGGTTACAGTTGATAGCTATATATTTTTTTGAACTTCGGGCTGTAGCGCAGTTGGTAGCGCGCGTCGTTCGGAACGATGAGGTCGTGGGTTCAAGTCCCGCCAGCCCGACCAAGTTATATATTTTTGAACATTACACGGAATAGTAAAAATATGAAAAAAATGTTAGTCGTAGGTTTCGGCATAGTTGTGATTTTAGTGGCTATTGGTTTTGTTGTAGCGAACAGAAAAGATTTGAAGAATACATCTTTGCAAAGTGTTGTTGTAAAAAACTCAAAATATGGATTTGAATTTTCATATCCAAAAAATAGAGGTATGAACAACATTGATGAATGGGATAATGGTCTGCCAGGAAGTAAGGACGGGGGTGTTTATGGTTATTCAGCTGAAGGTAACGCAATGGGACCATTTACTGACAGTATATCTATGAGCATATATAATACCTCATTAAAAAAATATCTATCAAGAAAAAATGTTCATGAATTTGGTTGGCAAGTTGAAGACGTATACACATTTGGTAAAAACGGAAAAAAATTTACCAATGCACAATCAATTTCGGATTCCGAGGTGGGCGGAATTATATTTTGTGTGCTTCTTTTTGAACATAACAATTTGTTGTATATAATTGATTGTGATATTGAACAGTTTCAATTTTACAACTAACTGTAATGAGTGTGCACTCTATGTAAGAAGCATTACAGTAATTGCTATATGTTAGTATAAAAAATATGCTATACTGCAAGCATGAGAAAAAAAAATTTAGATAAACCATCGGCACAAAAATATAAAGCGGTGCAGGATGAACTCAAAGATTCGGATATGTATGCGCCATCTCGTCACACTGATGTTATTATTGCATCTGTTGTTAGAGACGGAAAAAGAAGGAATGAGATAGTCAGTCAAAATTTTGATGTGGTAATTTCATTCCTTGAAAGTAATAAAAAAAAGTCGGAAAAAGAATCTCTACGAGCGTTTCATGATACGAGTGATCCACTCAAACGACTTCCACTTGTACATCTTATGTCAGTCGCTGATGCAATTTCGTGCATTCGTCTGTATTGCACGAGTCGTTCATATCAGTATCTCATAGGACGTCTTGATTTTTATAACAAATTAATTTTGGGAACGGCTACTCAACACATAACTGGCAAGCAGTGGAATGATGCGCAAAATGAGTATGTTGATGTGGAAGAAGTACGTGATATAGATAGTAAAGACGTTACACCTCAATCTATTTATCGTGGATTATTACGCGATATGGAATATGCGATAATGATGGGTTCACCTGAAATGGGAATTTATTCTATCGTGAAAGCTCGATTGAAAAAGAAGGGTATGGTTACCCCACATATGCCTTCGGTAAAAGGACGTGATTCGGGAATTACTATATCGCATGGCGGGTTAGCGTATCCACATTTACGTGAATTGTATGAGCAAGCAAAAAAGCATGTAGAGAGTGACGTGAAGAAAATTTTGCAAAAAGATGAAACCCACGAGCAACAAGCAATTATGGTTGCCGCAAATTGGTTAGAGGAGGCAATGAACTATAACGCTCCATCGCGAGGGCCGAAGTCGTCATATGTTGCGCCACTGCAAGAAGCGATTTCGTGGGGTAGATTGGGACAACAAGTGAAAAAACAATTTCGTGGAATGCGCGTGAAAATTCAGAATAGTTACTTGCACAACATAGGACGATTTATCGGAAAATCAGGTGATAATAGGTATGCAAAAGAACAGAAACGCATTAAGGGTGATAGTAAGTTTTTAAAAGATACTGATGTTGCGAAACAGCAATTATTTACGACGAAAAAAAATCAGGTTGATATAGACAAACAACATAGGTGGTATAAATCAGAAAAAGAACGAGTGGATCGTGCATTTGATAGAACTACTATCAGTATAGCAAATACAAAACTTCCTGAAGGTGAAGAAAATGAGCAACTTGCATCTGCACTTCGTGATTATGAACGAGCCACCAGAACATTAGAAAATGATTACCATGAATATATTGATCGTTTAAAAAACAGAACGCCTCAACAATTATTAGCAGATTTAGAACAACGACTGATACTTGTTAACGAGAGATTTGAAAAAAGAAAAAGTTTAGCGCAGAAAGCAATTGATTTGCATTTCAGGTTTAATCATGATCCAGAGAGTAGTCGTAGTATGGAGTTTAAAATTATTGATTGGATAAATGGCGCTCCACTAGGGACGATAAAACGTGCTCATGCAATGCTTCAACGGGGTATAAGTGATACAACTATTGTCGCATTGGCGGCGGCTGAAATGATTGCTGGCATTCGTGGAGTTGAAACTGATGATATTTTGTTTGTCCGTAACATAATGGATGATCTTAGTCAGTATTTTAATCTTAACAATCATTTTAAATTACAAAAAATGATGGGGGTAAGTAGAGTTTTAGCTCAACATGGTTTAGAAATTTCGCGGTTAGAACTTGAGCAATTGGTTGAAAACCGAACTTACGATTTATTTGCAGATTTAGATGATGCGCTGAAGCTCTATAGTTTGGAGCAGGTGAAGTCATTTTTTTTGTCGGATGATACTATAAGTTTGGGTTTGGTGGCTCGTGCGCGTGCTTTAACGGAGCGCTATGGCTATGATTTGTCCCCCTTAGAGATTATTGAACTCTCGCGAAAAACGATATTGCCCGAAGAGCTTGAGTCGGCGTTATTAACGTTTGATATTGGTACTATTTTGGCTTTTGTGCGACAGGATGTTGATTTGTTGTCTGCAGTTGCACTGCAACATAACTCACGACAGTTTGGATATACATTGACGCCAGAACGGATAGCCAAAATTGTAACAGCGTCCACAAATCAAAGTGATTTTATTATGGCGATGCGCTATATTCCTGTGTCTGAATTTGAAATTTTTCTTGATGCAAAAGTTTTATATAGTGGTTTTTTAGAAGTAACATCCATTCTTAAAAAGCATACATACAAATTGGATGTTAATCGCACTATACGCATTACTAGTTCGTTGTCGCGGAATAGTGATTATGCTATACTTGACGAGGGATTATCAGTATAT
>CAYVCS010000136.1:0-4138 GCA_964450455.1 uncultured Gammaproteobacteria bacterium
AGTCCTGTCCTGCTACATCATGATAGGGAGTCGCAATGACAACGTAATCAAATGCGTCAATCGCCGTTTTCATACGTCGAGCAATCGCGGGAGGAATCACATCTCCACGATATTGATCCAGTGTACGCATACGACGATTAAACATCTGAAACATGTCAGCCCAACGATCATTAGGGAATAGATTTGCAAAAAAGATCGTTGATTCACTATTAAGCGGATCCGCCTCTATCGCTTTTTGTTTAATCAACAGGCGTTCAGCCGGTGGCGTCCAAAAATACCACACAGGAACTGCCATAAACAAATCAGGAAGATACTTCATCGGGATGAACGTATCCGGACGAATCAAGCCGTCTTCATGCGCCATCTTGAGCACAGAACGGATGCCACGAAAACTACTCACTTCTTCATCAATCCGCGCGATGGCTTCTGGCATATTGAGAGCGCGTAAATCGTCTTTTGCTTCTTTAACTTTTGCCTCAAGTACGCCATCATCCACATCAAGAACATTGAAATCCGTTCCAAACCCAGCCATTGCTGGATAGAGCGAAGCGAGAATCGCGCGAAGCAATTCTTTGCGTTGCTCCAACGTCAAAGGTACATTCCTCTCTTCACGCGAGATAGTCGACATCGGCTCATTTTCAACGACTTTCAAAACCGTCTTCGCTGGCACTGGCTTCACACGCAAATGCCATGGATGTTCCTCTCGACGAAGCGACATCTGTCCCTTCTCAACTATCGTCATTCCAAATCCGGGAATAATGGATCCCGCTTGCGGAATGATTTCACCCTCAACGAACTGAACAGCCGCTTGCGCGCGCATGCTATCTTTACCGCGATGATCATCAGGAATTGCCTCAAACGCAATCGTAAGTCCGACGCGAAGTGGGGCGGCACAATCATCTTGATGGATGAAAATGTTCTCATCATTCAAGAAATCATGTGGCTCTCCATTAGCTTTGACACATGAGCGTCCTGAAATGAATCCGAAATCTTGACCCTGTGGCACGCTACAGATGACACCACGGTAACGTCCCGAAAGACGAAGTTTTTCTGAAGTTGCGACGAGCATTGTCCGAACTCCTGTAGGTAGGTAGTTACTTAGTTAGTAGCTAGAAAGAACACTAAGAAAACCACACAGTTTCCTTATAGAGCTATCCTGACAGTTTAACCTATTTTTGTCAATCATTTTGCTGTTTTCAGAACTAGCGAAAGAGTAAATGAAATATCATCTTTAATTGCCTTATCGCCTAGTGTTGAAACAATTGTGCCAGAATCATATACAATTCCCCACTTGGTTCTATCAATTGAAAATTGCGCATTTACCGTCATCAGCTCTCCCTGTTTCACCACTGTCGCGGGAAATGAAACGATATGTGTGATATCACGAATCGTCAAATTACCTGAAATAAGATATTGCGAACTGACTGGTCCTGCACTTGTTTCTTTAGCAGATTGCAACACAAATTTTGCAGTTCCATACTTTGCAACATCAAAAAAAGCATCACTTGAAATATGTTTCAAAAACGTTTCATTGTTAGTTGATTCTTTGATTGTCGTCATGTCAATAATTGTTTCACCTTTTATCCACATTGTTCCATCAAACACAGCCGAGCCATTTTTAATACCAACAATTCCTGCGTGAGATGCTCCAACAATTCTACGCGCTCCCCAACCAAGTCGCGATTGTGACGCGTCAACTGAATAATTCGTTGTAGTTGCGGATATTTTTTTTATATCTTTTGCAGTTGATGTGGTAGACGTAGTTGTTGACACACCACTTAACAAAGTTGATGTTGTTGACGTTACCATGTCAGTTGTCGTCGCATTAGTATCTTCCATAACTATTTCATCGGTTGAAGTGGCAGTGTTACTATCAGATTCTTCAGTAACAAGCGTTCCAGAATTTTGTTCATCTACCATTTCAGATTCGTCAGGACGTGTTCCTATATACACAATAACACTCACGATAACAATAGCAAGAAACACCAATCCACCCAGTATTCGTTTAATCATATTACATTGAACTTAAAAAATAGTAATGTTTACTCTAGCAAAAAATAAGCTATTCGGGAAAGTGGACATCTTTTTGATTCTAATTTTTCCCGAATAAAATTTACAAATAAAAAAAACCTTATGGAATTAACCCCATAAGGTTGAACAGCTATGCGTGTCAATCAGTACTATTCTTATTACTCACATCGTCATTGAGCTTATAAAAAATCGTGATGAAAAATCCCGTCTGCTAACACTCGCACAACCACGTCATTTCGAACCAACCCACTCACGTCATTTCGAGCCGCAGAGAGAAATCTCGTCAACGTACACCATCACGAGATATCTCGCTTCGGCTCGATATGACGTAAAAAGGGACACGTCATTTCGAATCTCAATGAGAAATCTCGTCCACGAAAACTTGCACATCCATTCAACAAAATCATTGAAAGCAATTTCGCGAAACAAACTAATTCTTGCGACTTAGCCAACCAGCTACTAATAGACCGCCACCAACAAGATTCAACACAGCATGAGCGTTCATCTGTGATTGCACAATTCCAGCGACGAGCATATAGACATGAGTAAAAAACACAATGAACAATCCCGCACCATACAAAAACCAACTCAATTTATTTTTGGAAAACATAAAAAAATAATAGTTATTAACATCTCATGAGGAATTTCCATCATCATACCAGATTCTAATTTTTTCCACAAATACATACTAATATTTTTTTCTACGCCAATCAGAGTGAAAGAATTGCTTCTAATATACTTGGTAATTCTTTCACTCCGTCACTTCCGCTAAAATGTCCTTTGCCGTGTTCTATCGCAGTCTTTGCGCCCAATCTTTCTTCAAAAAATTTTTTATTTTCTTGAGGAACAACTTCGTCGTCATCGGAGAACACGGCAAAAAACTTTTTAGTATGTTGTTTCACTTTCGCAAAATCAATCGGGGTCTGGAGCCACGGCTTACCAATCCTCTTTTCTTCTTCGGTTTCCAAATTCGTAAGCGTAAACCAGCCAGCAACAAAAATCGCACCACCTATTTTTATGTCAGCAGGCAAACTTTCTAAATATCGGAGAATAGTTTGACAACCAATACTATGACCCACAAAAAAAGTATTTTCATCAACATCACCGACAATTTTAGAAAGATGTGAAACCCATGCCTCAATTTTTGGCTCTGCCGGTTCCGGCATAGCAGGAACTTGAACTTGAAAACCTTTTTTCTCAAGCTCTGTTTTGAGCCACGGAAACCAACCCTCATCAGGGTAGCCGTCCCAGCCATGAATTATACATGCTCGTTTGTTCATACTGTTTCAAGTGGGTAAATGTCAAAAGCAACTTCCTCGTAAGGATGAATTGATGTTACCTTTTCAATCACAATTTGTAAAATCTTTCTTGGTACAATCGTCTCAATCCTTTCTTCTTCTACGACTTCATGGCTCAAAGCTGTGCCAATCGCAGATTTCGTTTTTTCATTTCCACGAAAACGACCCGTGCCGCGAGAAGAAAAAGAACAAAAATCGTAATTTCCAATTTTTCCCGCACCAGCTTCGCCGAGTGCTTTACGAACAATATCAGCGTGAGAAAGTGGAACAAATATTACAAGTTTTACATTTTTAGTTTCCATATTTTTTATTTAATCATTCCATCATGTATTATACAGTGATAAATCTGCACCGAGGGTTCGGCAGACAGACGCAAAATCGCTCCATATTCTTAATTCCGAACAAGTTACTTCTGGTGTCTCTATTGTACCAAGCTCGAACCTATTTTCAAAACAAATGATTGAATCGCCCCGCCACCGCCTCGCAGAGCCTCGGCGGACACCAAAGAAAAATATTCCTTGCTTTTCGGATTTGCGCGCGACCAATTTCTTCTAAAAAGGAAAGGATATTTTTCTTTGCTGTTCTGCACTAGAAGTTTCTGGGCAGGTGGTGGGACTAATGCGGACGAGGTTTTGCGAAAACTATTTTTTGGGAAAGGGTTTCGCAAAACACTCGGCTACTCTTTTTTGAATTCAGATATCGCAAATGGAAAAGGAGGGGTTTGGAGAGAAATTTTCCATTTGCTCCGCTGTTTTCTTTTGACGAATTTCCGGTGGGATTTTTGGCGGCAACTGAAAATTATCCAAAAG
>CAYVCS010000137.1:0-5141 GCA_964450455.1 uncultured Gammaproteobacteria bacterium
CACCAGAGGAAGATTGCCACTGCAGAATTTACGAGCAGATATTGATTACTCTGCAGTTGAGGCACATACAATTTTTGGTGTAATCGGTGTCAAGGTATGGATTTATAAAGGTGAAGTATTTGATTAATTGATGATATGTTACTTCCAAAAAAAGTAAAACATAGAAAATGGCATAAAGGACGACGTCGTAATTTAGGCGTTGCTACTTCAAAGACGCATGTTGATTTTGGCGCGTATGGTTTAAAAGCTCAATCACATGCATGGGTTACGAGCAGACAAATTGAAGCGGCACGCAGAGCAATTACTCGTCATATCAAACGTGGTGGAAAATTGTGGATTCGTATTTTTCCTGATAAACCAGTTACGAAAAAAGGAAGTGAAATGCCGATGGGAAAAGGAAAGGGTTCTGTAGACCATTATGTGGTAATTGTAAAACCAGGAACCGTGTTATTTGAACTTGATGGAGTGGAAAAAGAAGTTGCGGTGCGAGCATTTGAACTTGCATCATATAAATTACCTTTACAAGCAATTTTTGTTGAGAAGGATTTGATTAAAATTTAATATGAAAACTAAACAATCATATAAAATATACGAACACGATGTACTGAAAAAGATGGTTCATGAAAAACAATCTGAACTTTTTGACCTTCGTTTTCAAGCGGCAAGTAATCAATTAAAAAAATTTGATAGTATTAGCAAAGCACGAAAAGATGTTGCGCGTATGCTAACCGAATTGTCTTCAAAGTAATCGTATGACAGATAAAAAAGTTACAAAAAAAGTAGATACTAATGAAGTGAAAAAAAATTCGGTAATACGAAGGATGTTGGTTGGAATTGTGGTGAAAAAATCCGCCGATAAAACGATTCGTGTTCGTGTTGCGCGCATGGTCATTCATCCGAAATACAAAAAACGTTATTATGTGCATCGTATGTATTTAGTGCATGATCCAAAAAATGTGTATGTTGAGGGTCAGAAAGTTATCATTGTGGCATGTCGTCCGATTTCAAAAAATAAATCATTTATGGTTGTATATTCATCAACGAACGAATAACGTATTATATGTTTCAATTACGATCAAAACTCATGGTAGCGGATAATTCAGGAGCAAAACTTCTGTCGGTGATTCGCGTTCTTGGTGGTTATAAAAAACGATATGCGCGTATAGGCGATGTGGTTACGTGTGCGGTTAAAGACGCGACTCCACGAACACAGGTCAAAAAAGGTGAAGTTGTTCATGCGGTGATTGTAAGAAGTAAGAAAGAGTTTGTTCGTCCTGATGGAACAGCCGTTCGTTTTAGTGAAAATGCGGCAGTGATTATTGATAAAAAATCCAAAGAACCGCGCGGATCACGTATTTTTGGGCCTGTTGCTCGTGAGCTTCGCGCGCGCGGATATACGAAAATTATTTCGTTGGCTCCTGAAGTTGTTTAATTGATATGTCATATATTCACGTAAAAACTGGTGATGCGGTTAAAATCCTTGCCGGAAAAGATAAAGGTAAAACTGGTACTATTCTTCAGGTTTTTCCGAAAAAAAATAGAGTTGTGGTTGAAGGTGTGAATATCATGAAAAAACATTTGAAATCCAAGAATAAACAAAAAGGTCAAATTATAGAATTATCTGCACCGATTCACGCCTCAAATGTAAAAAAAGTTGCAGATATAAAAAATGATGCATCAGTAACTTCATAGATATGAGTACTACAGTCAAGAATTTTTATCAAACAGATGTTGTACCTCAATTGAAAAAAGAATTGGGTAGATTAAACGTGCATGCGTGTCCAAGATTAGAAAAAGTTGTCGTGCATGTTGGTTTTGGTAAGCATACGAAAGATTCGCAACATATAGATATGGTGAAAAAAACGTTGCGCGCAATTACTGGCCAAGAACCATCTGATGCTCCTGCAAAAAAATCTATTTCAAATTTTAAAGTTCGTGAGGGTGCGATTATTGGCGCAAAAGTTACTTTGCGAGGAGCGCGTATGGATGATTTTATTGAGCGATTAATAAAAGTAACATTGCCACGAGTACAGGATTTCCGTGGTTTATCAATTAAAACAGTAGATACAAATGGTAATTTGAACATTGGTTTTAAAGATCAGTTGGCATTTCCTGAAAGTTCTCCGGAAGATATCCATCATCCTCATGGAGTGCAAGTTACCGTTGTTACGACAGCTACGAATCATGAAGAGGGATTATTGCTATTGCGCTTAATGGGTTTTCCGTTTGTTTCTAATGTTAAAAAATAAATATGGCTACAAAAGCACAACGTATAAAATCCGCAAAAACACCAAAATTTTCTTCTCGCAAAGTTTCAAGATGTTGGCGTTGCGGTAGAAAGCGTGGATATATGCGTAAGTTTGATTTGTGTCGTATTTGTTTTAGAGAGTTGGCAAACACGGGACAAATTCCAGGAGTACGTAAATCATCGTGGTAATCAATATATAACTTTATGATGACAGATCCAATCGCCGACATGTTGACCAGAATACGAAATGCGTGTATTGTGCACAAGCAGAGTGCAACTATGCCTTTTTCAAAACTGAAATTTGCTATTGCGCAAAAATTGGTTGAGGTAGGATATGTTGGTGGAGTTCAAAAACATGATGAAGAGAAACCTGCTACGATGACTATTATCTTGAAATATCGTGGGGGAGTTCCGATTATTAATGAAATCAAACGAGTCAGCTCCCCAGGACTGCGCATTTATGTGAAGTCAACGGATATTCCTTCGGTGCGAGGTGGATATGGAACAGCATTTTTATCAACTTCGCATGGATTAATGACAGATAAAGAAGCGCGTACCGCAGGAGTTGGTGGCGAGTTGGTGTGTACTATATATTAGTAATAGAATATGTCACGAATTGGAAAAAAACCGATAACTATTCCGACGGGTGTTTCTGCCCAAGTTGTTAATCATGCCATTACGGTCAAAGGTCCTAAGGGAATGTTGTCGCTTGCTATTCATCCGCATGTTGAAGTGCGTATTGAGGGTGAAATAATTTCGGTATCAGTTTCGCATCCAGATAAAAAAGATGAGCGTGCGTTATGGGGATTATTTGGATCGTTAATTGCAAATATGATTATTGGTGTCACGATGGGATACGAAAAAAAATTGGAAGTTCGTGGTGTTGGATATAAAAGTAAAATTGATGGTAAGCAATTAGTTCTAGACGTTGGTTATTCGCATCAAGTATTTTTTCCGATTCCCGATGGAATTTTGGCGACTGCAGAAAAAAATATTATTACGATTGTTGGCATAGATAAACAGTTGGTTGGATTTGTTGCAAGTAGAATTCGTAATGTTAGAAAACCAGAACCGTATAAAGGAAAGGGAATTAGATATGCGGATGAAAAAGTTCAGATGAAAGCGGGTAAGGCGGCTAAAGCGAGTGGCGGTTAGAGAATGTATATATTGAATAGTATGAAATCAAACATTGCAACAATTCAAAAAAAGAGAAAACGCGTGATGCGACATTCGCGTGTGCGCTCGTTAATTATTGGTTCCGCGCATCGTCCGCGATTATGTGTTTTTAAATCAAACGAATCGTTGTTTGTTCAATTGATTGACGATGCAAAAAGTACGACACTTGCTTCATTGCATCAGAAAAAAGTTGTTGTAGACGGAATAGATGTTGGTGAAAGAAAAGGAAAAGTAGCTTTTGCGTATGCATTAGGTATGATGATTGCGAAATATGCATTGGAAAAGAACATTTCGTCTGTGGTTTTTGATCGTGGCGGATATCGCTATCATGGGCGAATTAAAGCAGTTGCAGAGGGAGCGCGTAGTGGAGGTCTCGTATTTTAATGTTTTTTTGAGATATGGCTGAACAATCAACACAAACATCGCAATCGCACAAAGGAAGAGGGGGACGAGGTGGTGGCGCGCAACGCCGTCCACAGCGAGAAGAAAAGGAATTTGAACAACATGTTGTTGATCTTGCTCGCGTTACCCGTGTTACTGCCGGAGGAAAACGCATGCGGTTTCGCGCGTGTGTTGCGATTGGTGATAAGCGTGGACGTCTTGGATATGCGATAGCAAAAGGAGCTGATGTTCAAGGTGCTATTCAAAAAGCTGTTACACGAGCAAAAAAAGATGTTTTTGATGTGCCAGTTAACGCAAAGGGAACTCTACCACATGAAGTTATGATGAAATTTAAGGCGGCAAAAGTATTTTTGAAACCAGCGACACAGGGAACAGGAGTTATTGCGGGAGGAGCTGTGAGAATAGTTCTTGAGATTGCGGGAGTGAAGAATGTTGTGGCAAAAATGTTGGGAAGTGTTAATAAACATAATAATGTGCAAGCAACAATTTTGGCATTAAAATTTTTGAAAGAAGCGGCAACTAAAAAAAATATCAAACAATAATATGTTGACCAGAAATACATTACGAACAAAAGGTAGAAAAAAGTGGTTTCGTCGTGGACGTGGAAACGCGACGGGGAATGGCACGTATTCTGGTCGTGGTGTAAAAGGTCAAAAAGCGCGTTCAGGTTCTTCGGGTTTGAAAGAAATGGCTCTTCGCAGAGCAGTACAACGTATTCCTAAATTGCGTGGTTTTAAAGCAGTGAGACCACGTTCTGAATCAGTAACGCTTTCTCGGATTCAACATGAATGTAAGGAAGGAACTGTGGTAACTCCAAAATTATTGTGTAAACTCGGATTGATGAAGGGCAATGTTGTTCGTATCGTCAGTTCTCCTCACTTTAAGAAAAAAATGTCATTCAAACATTGTAATGTAACTGCAGGAGCGCGAACTGTAATTGTGAATGCAGGGGGCGACGTATCTTAATATTTAATTTCCATGTTGGAAAAATTACGACAAATTTGGGCGGCAAAAGAATTACGCAATAGTATATTGTTTGTGTTTGCGATTCTTATTGTTTTTCGTTTAATAGCGCATATCCCACTTCCTGGCGTTGATGTTATTGGATTGCGACAATTTTTTGCGAATAACCAACTACTTGGATTGTTAAATGTCTTTTCTGGTGGAACATTGGAAAATTTTTCTATCGTAGTTTTGGGAGTTGGTCCATATATTACAGCGTCAATTATTTTGCAATTATTGACTATGGTAATTCCGCGACTTGAAGAATTATCTAAAGAAGGAGAATATGGACAAAAACGCATCAATCAATATA
>CAYVCS010000138.1:0-7139 GCA_964450455.1 uncultured Gammaproteobacteria bacterium
TGGAAAAACTACACTGACTGATAAACTGATGCGACAAACCGGCATGGTTACTGATGATAATGCCACAATGGATGTAAACGCGCTTGAGAGAGAGCGTGGAATTACGATTTATTCAAAAAATACAAGCGTTTTTTATAAAGATACGAAAATCAATATCGTAGATACTCCCGGACACGCTGATTTTGGGTCAGAAGTTGAACGGGTTTTGCGTTCTATTGATTCAGTTGTATTAGTCGTTGATGCGCAAGAAGGTCCGATGCCTCAAACAAAATTTGTTTTGAAAAAAGCATTGGAACTTGGTTTGTCGCCACTTGTCGTACTCAACAAAATTGATAAACCTGCCGCTCGTCCAGAATGGGTGAATGAAAAAGTGCTTGAACTTTTTATGGATTTGGGAGCAAACAATAAGCAGTTGGATTTTCCCACGTTATATGCGATTGCAAAACAAGGAACTGCGTCTTCTACACTTCAAGGTCCATACGAAAATTTAACTCCACTTCTTGATGCTATTTTGAAACATGTGCATCCTGCGCAAGCCGACATCTCATTACCATTTGCATTTCAACCATTCAATCTTGCGTATGATAATTATCTTGGTCGTATGGGAATAGGACGAGTGTACCAAGGAACTCTTGAAACAGGGTCAAAAGTAATTATCAAAAAACATACAGGGGAAATTGTACATGGTAAAATCAGCACAATTTTTACGTTTGAAGGAATGCGTCGTAAAGAAACACAGCAGGCAGTAGCAGGAGATATTGTTATGGTCGCAGGACTTCCTGATATTTATATTGGCGATACGGTGTGTACTGATCCAGAACAACCTATTTTGCCAGCAATTCATATTGATGAACCGACAATTACGTTAAATTTTCTTGTAAACAATTCTCCATTTGCCGGAAAAGAAGGAACGTACGTTACCGGACAGCAAATTAGAGAACGATTGCAAAAAGAACTTGAAGTTAATGTTGGACTTAAAATTGATTTTTCTTCAAATGATTTTTATCGCGTCAAAGGACGAGGAGAATTACACATTGCGATTTTGCTTGAAAATATGCGTCGTGAAGGATTTGAAGTGCAGGTTTCTCAACCACAAGTTATTATTAAAGAAATTGATGGAAAACGACATGAGCCATTTGAAGAAGTTACAATTGATGTACCAGATCAATATATGGGAGGAGTGATTGAAAAAATGTCAAAACGAAAAGGAGCGATGGTTTCCATGCACCCCGAACAAAATCATACGCGTATTATGTTTCATATTCCGACTCGTGGATTGCTTGGATATCGTGGGGAATTTATTGTTGATACGCGTGGAGAAGGAATTTTATGCGCTGAAGTTATTGGGTTTCGCGAACATGTTGGCGAAATTACAAAAAAAGATATGGGGTCTATGATTTCATGCGAGACAGGAAAAGTACTTGGATATTCATTGGCAAACCTACAAGAGCGCGGAACATTATACGTGAAACCAAATGTTGAAGTGTATGCAGGACAAGTAATTGGTTCAACCTCAAAAGGATTAGATATGGGGGTAAATCCAACAAAAGGAAAACAAATGTCTAATATGCGCTCAAGTGGAGCAGATTTTGCGATTCAATTAACTCCTCCTATTGAATTAACACTTGAACGAGGATTAGAAATGATGAGTGAGGATGAATATTTGGAAGTTACTCCTGCCTCAATTCGTTTACGTAAACAATTTCTCAACGAATCTGAACGCAATCGCGCAAAAAAAAGCAAATAACTATGCTAGCTTTTTAGGTAATTAGCTTTTTAGCTTTTTAGGGATTGACGAGATTCTATAGTTCCTAGTAAAGCTAATTTCTCATTCTGTACAAAAAGTGCTACACTTATACTAGCTTTTTAGATAATTAGCTTTTTAGCTTTTTAGCTTATTAGCTTATTAGAACTTGACAGGATTCAACTTTTTTCTAAAAAGCTCACGCAAACGCAATCCTAAAAAGCTAAAAAGCTAATTATCTAAAAAGCTAGTCTAGGGGTATGAAACGCATATCATGTCAGGATGCAAAATTTAGAATTACAAACATCCACGAATTGCACCAACAATTAGTTGATGCCATGAAAAATGCGCAAGAATTTTCGGAACAGAATAGTATCGCGCAAAAAATTAAACTCACTCTTGAAAAAGAAATCAATGAATTACAAAAATTATTAGGATTGCGAATAGACATCGCGCGAGAAATCATGGGAGAAAATTTTTATGGTTCAGAAGAAATAGAACGTGCGTTTGGTTTTAAGGTGTTATCATCAGAAATTCCTCCTATTCCCTATTCCAAAAAACAATTACGCAATGCCATGCGTCGTGGTGATATGCTCATTCTGCGAGTCGCTCATGATAATGAAGGAAAACAAATGACATTAAAACGGATACAGGAACTCATAGACCAACATCCGAGTTCTGCTGTCCAAAAATCTTTGCTCGGCCACTCACATGGTTATACTATTGAAAAATTTTTTCATACGGATCATCTAATTGCAGAATGGAGAATTGTAGGTTCTCGTTTTATTAAAGACCCTAACAGATTTGTTAATATGTATGAAAAACCATCAATAGGCGCAAACTACATGGAACAAACACGAATACTACGTTCATATCTCAAATCTATCAATGAACTTACCGACGAAGAAGAGCGTGAGTGTACTGATAAAAAACTATACAAAATATGTGAGCAAACCAAAGTCGCATGGGATGACCCAACACAATTGGTACATATTTCAAATCTCAAAAAATATGCTAAAAAATTGGCTAATTTAAAAATTAATCGGCATCATAGGCGTTCTCCTGCTGAAATGGTGTATGATTTTATTCTTCAAAAAAACAGAAATCCAAATCTTTTTTTTTCCAACAAACGTGATGCATCCCGCACACTTTCATCACTTGAAACATTTGTATGTGTGGGATATTTGGATGACCCAAATCTCTCTCATTTGGAGGGTATGGTAGAACCCAACAGGGGTTCTTTTTACACTGGACTCATCGCACAATATTAAAACTTTTTTTCATGATACAAGCTACACACCTCGAAACGTCGAGGTGTTTTTTTATGGACAGCGGTGTCATTCATGACTATACTTTTACTACTATGAACACAAAACAGTGCGTGCATTGCTATCCAATTCCGACTCATACGTGGCATCTGCTTGCGCGAATTGATGCATTACTCTCCCCTATTTCAACAACATTCTTGATTCAAAATAGTTGGATTGCCCAAAAATTCCCTCGCTTTTTTCGCGCATATCCACATACACTTCTGTATGGATTATTTCGCATCTTGTTATTCGTTCGTATTTTCAAAGAAACTGAAGTACATGATATTCATAGTTCTGTATCAGACAGGTCAAAAGTTTTTATTGAAGCTGTGCACAAAAAAGATTTACACATTAACGCTATCAATTTCCGCAACGGAAACAGTTCCGAATTTTTTTCAATGAATATTCGTGGCCAAAAAATTATCTATACCTCTCTCGGGACTGCAGACATTGCGTATCATTCGCCAATTTCGTATGACGATAAATGGATATTCAAAAATTTTCTGAAACAAAATAATTTTCCCTACGCACAAGGAAATGTATTTCGTTCAACTTCACGCGCTCTACAATTCGGCAAACAACTTGGATTTCCGCTCGTTGTCAAACCACGAAATAGTTCATTATCTCGTCATGTTACGTGCAACATTCAAAATGATGCAGAATTGAAAGAAGCAATTAGAATTGCAAAAATTATCAGCAATGAATGTATTGTTGAACAGCATATAGAGGGAAATGTCTATAGAATCACAGTTGTCAATCAAACATATTCAGCTTCATGTCAACGAGAAAAACCCAGCATTGTAGGAAATGGAATTAACACAATCAGGGAATTATCAGCTATAAAAAATATCGGAGTATTTACTTCCTTCACTGAAAAGATACTATCTCAACAAGGATACAAGGTTTCCGATATTCTAGAACAGGGAAAAAAAATATATCTTCACGATAAAATGATTCTCGCGTGCGGAGCTGACATCTATGACACGACGGACATAATTCACACAACAACAAAAGATTTGTTTTTAGCTATCGCACATAGTATGAATGTTCCGCTTATTGGTTTTGATTGCGTCGCGCGTGATATTTCAGCGGATTATACTACACAAACATTCGCTATTTTAGAAGCAAATTCAATCCCCAATATTGAAATGCACCACGCTCCTACAACAGGAACTCCGCGTGATGTAGCAGGAGACATTGTTAATTATTTGATGAATACGAACCAATAATTCTCTCTTTTTTTCGCAACACCCACTTTAACAATTCAATCATCAGCAAACCTAAGCACATCAAACCCATAAGGGGAATTAAGTAAACAATCTCATAAGGTTGTATATGAAACCATGAATTTACAACGGGAATATAGGGCAATGCCAATGTGCATAGCGTGATAGCGGCAAAAAACCAACCTGTTTTTCCTCTCACAACTGGCGTATGCCACAACCAATCGCGCGTAAATAGAGCAACAACTAACATAAATTCAAACAAAATAATTTCAATCAACCACAATGTACGGAATAGTTCAACTGGCAAATAGGAAAACATAAAATAAAAAATCACTTGTACAATCAACACCACACTACTAAATAACAAACCATGAAATGCAATAGTACGAATGCTTTGGCGTACAGGACGCATTCCTTCTGTTCTGTGTATACGACTGGTAACCGAACTAACCATCGGCATATCGGTCAATATATTTTCAAGCAATAGTTGCGTTGGCAAAAGTGGCAAAACTGGAGCGAACAGAGACAGAAAAGAAACTGCGTATAAACTTCCAAAATTTCCGGTCAAAGTAACTAAAATATATTTATAAATATTAAGCATAATCTTTCGTCCATATTCTATCGCATCAATAATCACCGATAAATCTGATTTCGTCAATAAAATATCAGACGCTTCTTGAGCGATATCTGATGCTTCTTTCACACACATACCAACATCCGCGCATTTCAGCGCAGGAGCATCATTAATTCCTTCACCCAAAAACATCACCGAATGTTGTTCCGAAAGTAGACGTATAATTTCATATTTTTCTTCTGGATTCATACGCGCAAAAATGACGGCACGCTCAACATACTCACGTTTCTTTTTTTCCGAACAATGCGCGATATCTGAAAAAATAACAACTTGATTTTCGTCGCAATGCATACCTACTTCGCGCGCCACATGCAAAGCGATGGCAGGCGCATCACCGGTTAAAATTTTCACTGAAACTCCGAGTTGACGCGCACGAGCTAATGCATGCGCGGCAGTTGCTTTTATGGGGTCTTCAAAAATCATAAGACCAACAAAATCCATATCGTGAATTTGATCATGTGTATATTCTTTGTAAAGTGGCACATACGCGCGCGCAATGGCAAGCGCGCGAAAACCCTGTTCACCATATCGTTCTGCCTGCTCAAGAATTTCTTGTTGCGCATGTGGGGACATTTGACATCGCGACAGAATGGACTCTGGCGCTCCTTTTATAACAAGCTCTGCTTTTTGCTGATACGCATACACCTTGAATTGCCATTTATATGCTGGATCAAACACTCCATTCCATATCATATGGTGATTACTTTTTTGTTGATGAACCATCTCTGATACATATGCTACTATTGCTCCATCAAACGAACTTGGTTGTCCATTGTGGAGCATACTCGTTTCATCACTCGCTAATAGCGCATAGTACGAACATACTTGAGGACTCGTCGCTACAACATCTGCAACGCGCATACTGTTCTCTGTCAATGTTCCTGTTTTATCTGCACAAATCACATCCACTGCGCCAAGATCTTCAAGTGACGTTAAACGTTTGATTACCACACCTTTTTTTGCTAACGCCATTGACGCGCTGGTTAATGCGATAGTAGAAATCAACGGCAACATAGAAGGAACAATAGAAATAGTCAGCGCAACTGCAAACAAAAAAATTGAACTCAACCCCCACGCCGATTTAAATATAATCAAAAACACAAACAATCCACCCATAGATACAACTGTTATCCAAAAAAGAAACGAGGATAATCCATTAATTTGAGCAAGAAAACTAGAATGTTTTTGCGCATGATGCACCAAAGAAACAATATGTCCAAATTCTGATTGAGCTCCTGTTTGAAGTACCACACATTCCCCCTCTCCCTCCGTAATCATCGTTCCGCTAAAAACAACATTTTTCATGTCAGATGTTCTCGAAATATTCCCTGCGAGCGCATCACTATTTTTTAACACCGACACTGATTCTCCCGTCAAAGCTGATTCATCAACTCGCAAATCATACGAGCCAATTACTCGCATATCAGCTGGAGCCAGATGACCACTTTGAACCACAACAATATCTCCTTGAACCAATTCTTTTCTCGTAATAATCATTTCCTTCCCTTCTCTTCGCACATATACTGTATCAGGAATATGATTTTTGAGTGCTCGCATCAATGTTTCAGCTCTATATTCTTGAAATGTTCCCAATAATCCATTGATGAGAAGAACTGTCATAATGACCAATGCATCAGTTGTTTGACCGAGTAAGAATGAAAATATCGCGCCCGCGCACAAAAGTGCCATCAAAAAATTAGCGTATTGTTGTACAAAAACACGAAACAAAGAAATTTTTTGTGGTTCTATGTTATTGAATCCGTACAATTCTAGTCGCCTCCGCGCTTCAATCGTACTTAAACCACGCGTTGAAGTTTGTAAAAGCGTGAGCACTCGCGCAACGGAAGTTGAAATATATGCTTGATCCATAGGTAGGTTAATAGGTTGTAGTTTACGCATGTCATTCCTTTAGCAGGACAAGCTCTCGCCGCAGCGGGGATCCACGTTCCACGTGTCATTCCCGACCGAGATCGGGAATCCATCGTCGTTCGTTCATTTTTTTGTATGCGCGAATTCTCATCGATATGTATCTTTCAGCAGAAATCTAGTTCTTTTGTTAGTCAACAAACTTTTCTGGATCCCCGAATTCGCGAGAGCTTGTCCTGCTAAAGGGATGACATGAAAAAACGAAATGATACCCGTAACCTACAAACCACAACCTACAAACTCGTCTACAACCTACTCATTACAAACTACAAACTCCTCTAAAGTATACCAAAATAATG
>CAYVCS010000139.1:0-6973 GCA_964450455.1 uncultured Gammaproteobacteria bacterium
CGATGGATTCCCGATCTCGGTCGGGAATGACACGTGGAACGTGGATCCCCGCTGCGGCGAGAGCTTGTCCTGCTAAAGGGATGACATGAAAAAACGAAATGATACCCGTAACCTACAAACCACAACCTCGTCTACAACCTACTCACTACAAACTCGTCTAGAGTATACCAAAATAATGATGAATTTGCTATAATGATTTTAGATTAAACATACATATTACTCGCTATGAGGTGTAAAGATGCCCAAAAACTATTGCAGGAAATACATACAAATCAAAAAGAACTTGATGACCTGTGTCATAAGTTGCGTATTGAAGAATCAGACGATGAAAAACTACTGATACTTTATGCTGTCCGCATGGCAAAAGGATTCCTCGATCTGAACATACGGAGACTATCAAACATTCTCTATCCGTACCAACTGGATATACGAATACTTCAAAATAAACTTGAACAACGCGCACAACTTTTTTCTGTCAAAGCGCCTCAATTAGATGTACCAAAAATCCACGGACTCACCAAAGAACATATTGAAGCTTTACAAACAATTTTTGGTCGTGACAGACTTGAACCATTTGTCATGCCATCACCAGATGATATCACTGATGATTATTTTAGAATGATGTATCCAACAGAACAACACGAAACAGACAGAACAAATGGTCTTGAATCGTCGAGCGAACAATGGTGGGATAATGCTACAAAGAGTGTTTATGACGATACATCAGAAGAAACATATGGTCAGGGAATTGTTCGTTCACTCAAAGCAAGCGCATCAGAATTTGAGGAAGCGCTCATATTAACCGAATCCATACAGAGACCCTGGATTAAGGGTGACCATCATGAACAATACGGATCAAGAACAGGAAGAGATCGATCACTTGATACTCTTCTGCCTGTTATAAAAAAACTTTTTGGACCATACTCTAATCGCTTTTTTCATTCATGGAACGACATCAACGAAAAATTATGTAAAAAAATTACTAAAATAATTCACCTAAAATTTCAGCGTAGTCATCTTACAATTCCAAAATTTGAAGTTATACTCACCCCCGCGTTGATTTCTAATCTTCAAACAACTTTTTTTCATCCCGAAAATTCAAATACATCTACTTCAGAATGGACATCCACCAAAGTGCCTATGCAACGTGATTCTGAAACAGGTCGACATCATTATATGTATGTTAATAAAGGAATTGTTGGTGGAGCGGGTGATGTTAATTTTAGCGACAGTTTTTCAAGCTCATCACATCGTGGTTTTCGTATTTCAATCGTTTTTCGAAACTAACCTAAACACTCAATAGAACCATACAAGGGACAGATACGCTTGCAAAAAAACATGAAATAGAATATAATTTCAGCTATAATAACTGAACATATTATACTATGTACATTACATTTCACGGAAATACGTGCATCCGCATTCAAGAAAAAACCCAAGCGCGCGATATTACGTTGATTATTGACCCCTATACAAACGCATCAACTCCTGTTCCCGGCATTGGCGCGGGAAATATCGTCTGTGCATCACGAGGAGAAAACAATCTCAAAACAATTTCAGGCGATCCTTTTTTGATTGCTTCTCCCGGAGAATATGAAATCAAAGAAGTGATGATTAATGGAATTTCTCACGGAGAGACAACAATATATCGCTTTGACATTGATGGAGTTCGTTTTGTGCATGTGGGACTTATGACGGGAACACTAGATAATACACTACTTGAAGGACTTGGAGCTGTTGATATATTGTTTGTTCCTGTAGGAGGAGAAAATACCCTGAAACCACATCAAGCAGTTCATTTGATTCAATCCATTCAGCCACGTATCGTTATTCCTATTGCCTATACAATCGCAGGAGTTGACGATGAACATGGACCACTTGCGCCTTTCTTGAAGGAACTAGGACAACATGATATACAAGCGATTGATAAATATAAAGTCGCCAAAAAGACATTACCAACGGACGATATGGAAATTATAGTTCTTGATGTTCCCACTGCATAATATATGTACAATTTGTTAGCAACATAGTTCAAATTATGGACAAACGTCCACAGCACATCTTGTTCGGTTTCGTATTTGTAACCTTGATTATACTCATTGCAATCATGTGGTGGTACACAACTGGCGCTCACATTTTTGAAATAGTGAACGCTCCACGCGAAGAAACGGAAACAGAGAAAAAACTGAAACAGGATTTTGATGAAATTAGTAACACATTTGAAAACGCACGTTCATCATACGCAACACGAACACAGTATATCAAACAACAACAGGCAATCGTGACGTCAACATCATTATTTGTTTCATCAACACCACAAACCATTTCATCATCTACTATTCAACTAATTATCAAAAAACTTTCTTTATCTCCCACATCAACTTAATATTATATGGCATCACCAAAAAATACCGGAAAACAATCAGCAGTTCACAACAATATTGGAGAAGTTATTCCTCAACCACTCATTCAAGAAATGAAATCATCGTATTTGGAATATGCGATGAGTGTTATCGTGTCGCGCGCGCTTCCTGATGTTCGTGATGGATTAAAACCAGTACATCGTCGTATTTTATATGCGATGTGGAACATTGGTCTAAAATCAAACGCAAAATTCAAAAAATCTGCGTTTGTAGTTGGAGAAGTGATGGCAAAATATCATCCACATGGTGATACGGCAATTTATGATTCTCTCGTTCGTATGGCGCAGGATTTCAACATGCGTTATGAGTTAGTGAAAGGACAGGGAAACTTTGGAAGTATGGATGGCGACCATGCCGCCGCAATGCGATATACTGAAGCGAAACTTTCCAAAATCGCTGAAGAATTGTTGACTGATATTGATAAAGATACAGTCAACTTTGGACCGAATTATGATAATTCGCACAAAGAACCAAAAGTTTTACCTGCACTGCTTCCTAATCTTTTGCTCAATGGAACAGTCGGAATAGCTGTCGGAATGGCAACCAATATTCCTCCACATAATTTAGGAGAATTATGCGATGGAATTATCGCTTTGATTGAAGACAAAACGCTCACGGTTGAGGATTTGTTCAAATATGTAAAAGGACCTGATTTTCCTACGGGCGGATTTATCTATAATAAAAAAGATATTTTGAACGCGTATGCAACCGGAAAAGGCGGAATTGTTATGCGCGCGAATGCGGAAATAGAAGAAATTAAAAATGATCATTTTCGGATTGTCGTTACTGAAATGCCGTATCAAGTAAATAAAGCAACGTTGATTGAAAAAATAGCGGATTTAGTAAAAGAGAAAAAAATTGATGGAATTCGTGATTTACGTGATGAATCCGATAGAGATGGAGTGCGTGTGGTAATTGAACTCAAAAAAGATTCATACCCTCAAAAAGTTTTAAATTTATTATACAAATACACACAACTACAAACAACATTTCATGTAAATATGTTAGCGCTTGTTGATGGAATTCAACCGCGCGTGTTGAATCTCAAAATGATTCTGCTTGAATATATCAAACATCGCAAAGAAGTTGTGCGACGACGAGCTGAATATGATGTCGCGCGTGCGCGAGAACGAGCGCATATTTTAGAAGGTTTGGTAAAAGCGCAAGCAAACATCAGTGATGTAATTGCCTTGATTCGCGGTTCAAAAGACAGAGACGAAGCAAAACAAAAATTAATGAAAAAATATTCGTTGAGCGAAATTCAATCCAATGCAATTTTGGATATGCGATTATCACAACTCGCCGCACTTGAGAGAAAAAAATTAGAAGATGAACTGAAAGAAAAAATTGCTTTGATTAAAGAATTAGAAATGTTGCTTGGCTCGGATAAAAAAATTGAAAACGTTGTGACGTCAGAAGTGATTGGCGTTAAAAATGCATTTGCGGACGCGCGACGAACTAAAATTATTGCTCATGGAGTAAAAGAATTTGCGATGGAGGATTTGATTCCTGATGAAGAAACTCTTGTTATTATGACACAAGATGGCTATTTAAAACGTCTTCCGCCCGATACATTCAAAACACAAGGACGTGGCGGAAAGGGAGTTATTGGCCTCACGACAAAAGAAGAGGATTTGGTGGAAAGTATGTTTATCACATCTACACATTCAAATGTGCTATTTTTTACAACACGCGGTCGAGTATTTCAATTAACCGCATACGATATTCCCCAAGGATCGCGAACATCAAAAGGTCAAGCAACAGTCAATTTCCTGCAACTTGGACCTGGTGAAAAAATTTCCAACGCATTGCCAATTTCCGACTACAATGATGCTAAATTTTTAGTATTTGCAACAAAACAAGGAGTTGCTAAAAAAGTTGATATAAAAGATTTTGCATCAGTAAGACGTTCTGGATTAATTGCTATCAAATTAAAACCTGATGATGTGCTTGGATGGGTAAAACCCTCTAATGGAAAAGAACAAGTTATGATAAGCACATCAGATGGACAAGCAATTAAATTTGCTGAAACCAATCTGCGAGAAATGGGAAGAGTTGCATCAGGTGTCCGCGCTTTGAAATTAAAAGGCGAAGATCGTGTTGTGGGAATGGATATTTTAGATTCCAAACAAGATAGTTCTATGCAATTATTGACAGTTATGGAATGTGGCTACGGAAAACGAACGCCAGTTTCAGAGTATCGTTTGCAAGGACGTGGTGGAAGTGGCGTATTAACCGCAAAGGTAACAACAAAAACAGGAGCTGTCGTTGCCGCATTTTTAGTCAATGCAAATGATGAACGCGATATTATTGTTATTTCAGATAAAGGACAGGTGATTCGTACTCCACTAAAATCAATCTCCAAACTCTCTCGTAATACCCAAGGAGTTTCCATCATGAAATTCAAACAAGAAGGTGATCGCGTCGCAACCGTTACCTTAGTATAACATTGTGGGTGAAGGTAGGTGTCTGACACCTACTCATCGCAGTAGCCGATTTCAACATATGTTTCAAATTATTATCGTTGTATTCGGCCTGTGTTTGTTTGAAATAATTTCAAGTATAGATAATGCGATTGTTAACGCGCATGTCTTAAAGACACTCCCCTCAAGATTCCAAAAGATTTTTCTGACGTGGGGATTATTACTCGCGGTTGTTGTAATTCGTGGAATTCTCCCCTTTCTTATTGTTTGGATTGCAAATCCCGCCGTATCACTACCAGAGCTTTGGAATTTAGTTTTTTTTCATAGCGACCAAGTGGAGCATGCTCTAGAACAATCAAAACCATTATTGTTGTTAGGTGGTGGAGTGTATCTTTTTTTCGTCTCACTTTCATGGCTTTTTTTAGAAGAAAAAAAATATGCATTTCTTGTTGAACATTTTATCCATCGTCAATCTGTGTGGTTTTATGCGATCTCCTCAATTTTATTTACACTCATTATTTATTACGCATTACAAGAAAATCCCCTCCTCGCGCTTTCTGCATCAATTGGATCAACTGCTTTTTTTATCACCGATGGATTCAAAAAAAACGCAGAAGAAGCAGAAAAAAAATTACTTTCTGGAACATCGCATATGGGCGCATGGAGCAAGCTACTCTATCTTGAAGTATTGGATGCGTCCTTCTCAATTGATGGAGTCATCGGCGCGTTTGCGTTCACGCTTTCAGTTCCGTTAATTTTAATCGGAAATGGAATTGGAGCATTAGTTGTCCGAGAAGTTACTATTCGCGGAATTGATATAATTTCCAAATTTGCGTATCTCAAAAATGGCGCGATGTATTCTATCGGAATGCTTGGTTCTCTTATGATACTAGAAAGTTTTGGAAAAGAATTTCCGTTTTGGATTGCTCCGCTTAATACCGTTATACTTCTCATCGTATTTTTATCCCTCTCAATCAAAGAAATTCGCTTGAAAAATAGTTAACCTATTTCTACCACTTCGCATCTCAACAAAAAATTGCTATACTATGAGCACCTATACAATTTTTTGTATTAGTTATGACACATATCAATCCAGCGTCTATCAAACTTGTTGATGGATTTAAAATTCGTAGTACGCTTGATGCGGATTTTGGCGCGTTCCATGGACACTCAACACGCGCCAGTTCGTTTGCTCCAAAATATTATATTCCACACAATGAATGGTGGTTAGATGTCGCATTTCAAGAGGAAAAAGAATTTTTAATCAAATTAGAAATGTTTGAAACTCCCACATCCATTCATTCCGAACCAGAACGACGCGCATACACTGAAAAATATTTTATTCAATCCCACCCAATTCCAAATTTCATCATTAAGAAAAAACGTCGTCATGGCCACCATGTGGTTTTTGTTGAAGGCAGTATTGTTCGGCAATATCTTGACCCTGATTTTATTTTTGGAGGACACGATCTTGTGTATCCCTATATTCCTCACAATGAAATATGGCTTGAAATCGCGATGGATCCCAAAGAACTGCCTTTTGTATTTCAACATGAATTTTTAGAACGTGACTTAATGAAAAAAGGAAAAAATTACGATGTTGCGCATTCGTACGCCACTATTGCGGATAAAGAAGCGCGCATAAAACTAGGAATTGGATGTTATCCGGGAGATGAAAATTATAAAGATAGACATACGACAAATGACACCATGGCGCAAAAATATTATGTAACATCCAAAAAAATTATTGGAAAGTCAACTGCAACAAAACTGAAACACTCACAGCAAGTTCTCTATGATATTGAACGTCCAGTATTTGCGCGTCTGTTTAAAGCTACCATATCAGCATTCAAAAAAAGCATCTTTTAATAGCCACCAACATTCTCACCACGACATGTTCATACAGAAAATTTTGTATAAATTTACAGCTACGTCATAGGCATTTATAGATATCATGTTTACCTATAGATATAAAAAGAATGTCTCCATTTTTTTGTCGCTCAAAAATAATACGATGGCTTCCTCTTATTGAAATTGACCACAATCCAGCCAACTTGCCCTGAAGTGCGTGAAGCCGAAGTGATGGATGAAGTGGATTATTTTTAAAAATTTTTTCCTTTTTAATCG
>CAYVCS010000140.1:0-9915 GCA_964450455.1 uncultured Gammaproteobacteria bacterium
CCTCTGCCAAAGGACTCACCATTCCCGGATCGGTTGGTGGCAGTCTGTACCTCCGCAGTCTCACCTCTGCTGACGGGCTCACCTTGCCGGGATCGATTGGCGGATCCGTGTATCTGGACAATGTACCTGATAAAGAAAAAAACGAACTGCGAAAAAAATATCCTGCACATAGAATTGAGTAGTTCTAGCATTGTACGTATTTTATTATAGAATGGACTGCGTAATGGTAATCCTTCGTCCACTTTACAAAAGTTGCAACTATTGATTAGATGAATGTGATATGAAACGAATTTTTTTTGTTGCAATTGCCACAATACTGCTCGGAATTGGTTGTTCCACCTACAAACAACCTCCAAAAACTGCTGAACAATTAGAAGCAGAGCTATTTCTTATTGAACCAAATGATCTTATCGTCCATACACAACCAGTTGGTTCAACAGTAATCATTTCTGAAACAAAATTTGCAAAACCAGGATTTCTTTCTATACATGAGGTCAATGATGATTTAACGGTCGGAACAGTTCTTGGCTATTCACGAATCATCCCGGCAGGAATTCAACAGAACCAAAAAATTGCCTTAACCGTAGAGCTGGTTCCAGAAAAAAAATACATTGCAGAACTTTTTGACGATACTGACGGCGACACACTATTTATTTTGAAAAAAGATAAACCACTATATCGTCCAGGATCAGACAAAGTCATTCAAAAAACATTTACGGTTCAAAAAAGTTTGTAGACGAGTTTGTAGTTGGTAGAACGTACTACAACCTACCAACTACAAACATAACAAACATTTTGTCATATTGTTTGCTTTCCCAATTGTCATTCCTTTGGCAGGACAGGCTCTCGCCAACGCAGGCGGGTATCCACGTCCCACGTGTCATTCCCTTCAGCAGGACACGCCCGACCGAGATCGGGAATTCCGCGCGCGTCTCACATGTCATTCCCGACCGAGATCGGGAATCCCGCGCGTCCCACATGTCATTCCCGACCGAGATCGGGAATCCATCGTCGTTCGTTCGTTTGTTGTACGCGCGAATTCTCAACAATATGTATCTTTCAGTAGAAATCTAGTTCTTTTGTAAGTCTACAAACGCTCCTGGATCCCCGCATGCGCGAGAGCCTGTCCTGTTAAAGGAATGACATGAAAAAAACCGCACGTGTCATTCTCGCCGCAGCGGGGATCCAGCGTCGCCGCACACATGTCATTCCCGACCGAGATCGGGAATCCATCGTGGTTCGTTCATTTGTTGTACGCGCGAATTTTTATCAATATGTATCTTTCGGTAGAAATCTAGTTCTTTTGTAAGTCTACAAACGCTCATGGATCCCCGCATGCGCGAGAGCCTGTCCTGTTAAAGGAATGACACGGAAAAAAAGAGGATGGCATGAAAAAAAATGATACCCATAACCCATAACCCACAAACTACAAACCACAACCTACAAACTCGTCTACAAACACTCACTACAACCTACAAACTCGCGGTGTTTTCTAAATACGAAATAAGAAAAAACTCTAATTCAGAAATTGTGGTAACTTCCATAATTTTTGTCCTCATTTCCTTGATGCCTGGAATTCCTTTCAAATACCAACTCAAATGTTTTCTAAATGTAGTTATCCCTCGTTCACCATAATGCGCAACATGGTATCGTGCATGCTTCAAACATACACGAAATTTTTCTTCATTAGTAATTTCAGAAATTAATTTTCCCGAAAGAGCGTAGCGCGCTTCACGAAAAAACCACGGATTTCCAAGACATCCTCGCGCAATCAAAACCCCGTCGCATCCCGAAATTTCAAGTGCCCCTTTGACTTGCTCTGGAGTATGGATATCACCATTTGCTAATACAGGAATACTCACTCGTTCTTTCACACGAGCAATCATTTCTAAATCAGAAACCCCCGAATATCCTTGCGTTTTGGTTCTTCCATGAATAGTTATAAGATCAGCTCCAGCTTCCTCAAGATAACGCGCAAATTCCAATGCTTCAGTTTTCTCTGACCATCCCAAACGAATCTTCACCGACAAGGGAACAGAAATTTTCTTTTTCATTTCACGAACAATTGCGCACGCCGTTTCTTTGTCGCGCATCAAACTCGCGCCATTAAAATTTGAAACTATTTTATATACAGGACATCCCATATTAATATCAATCCCATCAGGATGATACGCATGCTCTATTATTTCCGCCGCAGTTCCCATTGTTTTAGGATCTCCACCGAAAATTTGCTGGATAATCGGACGTTCGCGTTGATCAAATTCAGCCATTTTCAATGTCTTCACACTTCCTCTTACCAATGCTTCACTTGAAATCATTTCACGAAACATAATTTCCGCCCCTAATTCTTTTGCAATCAAACAAAAAGGCATATCAGACATATCTGCCATAGGCGAAAGCGCGATAATTGGATGCTTGAGCTCATTCCATGAAAACATATTGTGCATATCCTATCACAATTTTGCACAACGTCAATATTTGTTGACTCATAGTTCTCAATTTTATTTACACAGACAGTCCCGCTATTCTTCCTGTTGCCCATGAAGATTGCAGATTAAATCCTCCCGTTAAACCATCAATATCAAGAACTTCTCCCGCAAAAAATAATCCTTTGTACAATCGTGATTCCATAGTTTTCTCATTCACTTCCAAAAGTTTTACACCACCCGCAGTTACAAACTCATCCCCCGGCCTACGCGATAACAGCGTCAATTTCAAATCAATGGACAATAATTTAGCGAGTTTTTTTCGTTCTTCTTTAGAGAGCACCGCGCATTTTTTATCTAATGGTATGCTCGCTATTTCTAGAATTGCTTGCGCTAAACGCTTAGGCATATCGTTGCTAACAACAGTCAACATATGTTGCAATCCATTCTGATGAATGGCGTGCTGTATATATCTATCCCAATCCTCATATGTCCTATGTGCGAGAGGAATTAGCGAAACCGAAATCGGATTTTTTTTGGAAATTGTCTCAAATGCAATGTTTGATGAAAGCGCAAATACGGATGGACCCGATATGCCAAAATGGGTAAATATCATAGGGCCATCAACACTTTTTTGCAATCCTCCAACGTCAACGACTAATTGAGCATTCGGAAGCGATACTCCTCTCAAATCCGTGCACCATTCTTGCGCTACTTCAAAACTATTTAATGACGGTCCGAGTTGCGTTATGGTATGACCAAACGCTCTCGCAAACGCATATCCATCACCAGTTGAGCCTGTTTGTTGATACGCGTTTCCACCCGTTGTGATAATCACGATATCAACATCATATTCTGCTTTATGCGACCTGATATGAAAACGATGTGATATTCCCGCAGTGATTTCCATCACACTTTCACCACAACGCAGATGAACGTTATGCTTCAAAAATATATTTTCAAAAACTGACACAATATCTTTTCCCTCATCCGAAACAGGAAATACACGATTATCATCCTCACATTTCAACGGAACACCATGGTCAATAAACCAGTTCTGTACGTGAACAGGAGAAAATTTGGTAAACGCGTAGTTCAAAAATTCTGCTCCACGAGTATAGTTACTCAAAAGTTTACGACGATTAGTTACGCCCGTTGTAACATTACAACGTCCTCCACCACTAATAATCACTTTTCGTCCAAGCGTAGAATTTTTTTCAAACAAAAAAATATCAGCATCAGGATTTTTTTCAAGTATCGTAGCGCCACACATCATCCCCGCCGCCCCACCACCAATAATTGCAATTCTCATACGCTTCAGATTATTTCATGAGATAGTTCCGCATTGTCTCTCCCGTGCTTGCTGTTGCACCAGCACCCTTCCATGTTTCAAAATTTTCTAAATATCTCCCAATTTGTTGTTGAAAAAAAGGATTTTTCATTAATTTTTTCCATTCATCTTCGGCAAATCGTTGTGCTTGTTGAACGGCTCGAGAAATTCCCAGAAGCGCTCCAAACTTCACAAATGTTGACGAAAAATCAACATATAATTCTTTAAATCCTAAAGTAGTACGAAACGCATTTTCTCTTCGTTCACGAGGTGCCGTAAGCATATTTGCATGAAGTTGTTGCGCACAATACATTCCTTGCAAAAAACACAATAAATTTTTTGCTGATGCAATATCATCCGGATTACGTCCTACTAATTCATGATGTTGTCCCTTTTTTTCAGTTGAATATACTCGTCCATCAGCCACAAACCATGAACTTTTTTTCTGTAAATATGAGGAGTGAAGTTCATCAAGATATGCGCGTTGCGCTGTTATATCATCGCTGGTTCGCTGTAATTCACCCAAATCTCCTTTCTGTGATACTGCTCTTCCGAGAATTGCTTCGTATATCAACTTATCATCAAGCAATCTATCCCAATTACTACGAAACGATGTTCCTTTTATTTTTTCAACCAAATTTTTGTGCGCAGAACGCCGCGAAGCAGTGGCTGTTGCCGTATCGCCAAACGCAAGCGCTATGTCTATGAGCGCGCGTGTATGATGTTGTAATTCATGAATGAGAGATGTTGACGGCAAAACTCCATCATCTTTTCGCAAACGTTTATTCAAATCAATCGCAATTAGTCCGAGTGAGTGCTCGTCTGTTGCAGAATAAAATCCACGAATACCGTCTTCAGATAATACTCCTTCATTCTCAACTATTTTTGGTATATATACTGATGAATCATACGTAATAATCAATGCAGAAAGCGAACTGACAACATCAATCACTCCTTTCTCACGTCGCGCGTCCGCAACAAACTGTTCTAATTTCTTTTCGCGGTCATCCATAATACGAACAAGTGGTTTCATCGCTACGCTTTTTTTTCCTTTCTCTATTTCAATCACTGAAGTTGGCTTAACGATTTTTCCGTGTTCATTGATACGATACAAACTCACATATTCATCAAGTTGCGCTAAAATTTCACCATAGAATTTGAATTTAGAATCTATCATTTCAGAAAATTCTTTTTTTCTATCAGCTTCGCGAGAAATTACAAAATCATGTTTCGTATTTTTTTTACGAACAGTCTCTTGTTTAGATTTAGGTTTATCATTAGGAATTTCTTTTGCCATAAAGATTAGTTTAACTTTCTACTCAATGTGATGTGCGTAATTTCGTTATACCAAAAATAAGCGCGGATGTCGCAATAGTTAGCATCATGAAACCAAGCATTTTTTGTCCACTTTGCGCAAAAAGTGTAAATGCCCCTAAACAGACCGAAAAAAACCAATATACATATACAGTTTTTTTGTGTCCCATAAGATGCATCAATTGAAAATGAAGATGTGTCGCATCACCTTTGAAAATTGGCTGACGCTGAATGATACGTCGTAGAACTACCACCATCATATCAATTACCGGAACACCCAGTGTTAACATTGCAATAGCAATTTTTCCACCAGAAATAATTGCGAGAACTCCGAGTATATATCCGAGCCACACACTCCCTGAATTCCCCAAAAACATTCGTGCAGGATAGTGATTCCACCACAAAAATCCGCATGCTGAACCACTTACTATACTTGCGAGCAGTGCAGTTTCTGGCTGATAATATTTTGTAGATAGAGAAAAAATAGTTATCATTAACGCGCCAATTGCGACAGTTCCAGAAACTAAACCATCCAATCCATCCAACACTTTGGTAACGTGCGATATGAGCATTAACCATATAGTTGAAAATACAAGTGAAAGTGGGAAAAAAATCCAATTCCCCACGTTCCATGAAATTGATTGAAGATTAATCAATCCCCCCCATGGATTTGTAATATATTTCAATTCCACAACTCCAATAACTGTGACAATCACCGCAATGAGTGTACACACAAATTGTATCATAGGTTTAACGGACACTGCGTCATCAATAACCCCAACTATCGCGATTAACAGTGATGCGAAACCAATAACCAATAATTTTTGTAATGTGATATGCTCAAATGGTCCATACAACATAAACGCAATGGAAACAAATACAAAAAAAGTGATGATACAAGAAAGTCCACCAAGTAAAGGGATGTTTTTCGTATGAATTTTCCTCCCACCTGTTGGATGGTCAACAATGGCAAATCGGAGTGCTATTGCGCGACAGAAAAATCCTACCACAACACAAAAAACAGCGGAGAGAAGACCATACAAGAGAACGACGAAAACTGAAATCATATATGTACTCTAGTGTAGCGTAATTGAACCATTCTCTGCAATCGTGATTGTTTGACCATGTGTGATATCTAACTCAAGTAGCGCGCGAGCAAGAACATCTTGAATATCACTTTGAATAACACGACGTAAGGGCCGCGCACCAAATTCTCTTGAGTATCCTTTTTGCGCTATGCGTGCTACCACCTTATCTGATATATCAAGTGTAATTCCTTTATCTTCATAGAGCCGATCTCTAATTTTACTTATCATAAGATGTGTAATCTCTTCAATTTGTTCTTCAGTAAGTGGAGAAAATACAATCACCCCATCAAATCTATTCAAAAATTCTGCACTAAAATAATTCTTTAATTCTGTATCAAGTAAAGTACGCTGAATTTCCATCATAGAGGTCTGTGCGATCAACGCATTCTGAATATACGAACTTCCGGCATTAGATGTCATCAGAATAATCGTGTTCGTACAATCCACAACTTTTCCCCTACTATCAGTCAATCGTCCATCATCCATAACTGATAAGAAAATATTTATCAAACCACGATCTGCTTTTTCAATTTCATCTAGCAAAACTAATGAAAATGGTTGCGCGCGTATAGCTTCAGTCAATAATCCACTTGCTTGAGCGTTCGGCTCCCCAATTAAACGATATATTGAACGCGTGTCCTGATATTCAGACATATCAAAACGTATCATATTGTCCTCGCCACCAAAATATACTTCTGCCAAAGTTTTAGCTGTTTGCGTTTTCCCAACCCCCGTCGGACCTAACAATAAAAATGTTGCAATCGGACGTTTACGTTCTGACGAATCAACTCGCGCGCGACGCAGAGCATTTGCAATTGCATTCACTGCTTCGTGTTGACCAATAATCCGCTCATGCATTAATTCCTCAATATGTAACAATTTTTCTTTCTCATCGTGTTGAATTGAAGTAATTGGCACATGAGTTTTTAAACCTATGATATGCGCCACATCATCAACAGAAACCAAACTATTTTTCCCGCGCGAACTTTTTGCATACACCGCAACTTCACGCATCAATTGCAAAGCGCTTCCCGGCAATCTTACATCCGATAAAAATCTCTGTGCACATACAACACATTGCTCAAGCGCGCGATAGGTAAAATATACTTCATATTGATTCTCAATCATGAATGCGCGCGATTCTAAAATTTGTATCGCAAGGTTTTCGCTGACTTCAGAGACCGTCACGTTTGTCGCCATTGCACCAAATCGTGTACCTGAAATCATACTTCTATAATGTTCATACGATACTGTTGCAACACAGAGCAGTCCAGTTTTTTCTATCAATTCAGCAAGTATATCGGATAGACTTTGACCCAAGCTACCCCGCATAGGAATGTCGCACAGCATCTCTATTCCCTCAAATGCAAGTATGATATTTCCTGCGCGAGATGCTTCACTGATGACGCTCTCTATACTCATCTGATAATGTGAAACATCTGACCCAGACACAATAGACGCGATGGGAATTTTTACCAATCGTTTATCTTGTAGAACATGGGGAACTTCTCCTTGCACCATACATTTCGCTAACCCCTCTATTACACTCATTTTTCCCACACCAATATCTCCCGTAATCAACACTACTGACGTTCCTGATTCAAACGCGCGAATCACTGAACCTATTTCTTGTTCACGTCCGATGGTAATTGGCATCTGTCCATATTGAGATAATTTAGTAAGATCATCGCCAATGGAGTTCAAAAGTGGCGTCGCCATTCCCGTCATTGCCGCTCCCGTATCACGAGTTGATCTCTGTAGTGCTGACGCGCGAAATATCCGCATTTCATGACTTAAGTGATTCATACATCTAAACCATTGAATTCCATTATACAATTCAGTTTTACGAATTCCCAATTGTTCAAAAAAATTGGTAAAAGATGGATCTGCCTCAATACATCCCTCAAAAATATGAAATACACTCACTTTTGGGTCATGATTTTTAGCGGCGTCTATATAGGATCTAGCGATGACTTGCCATAGCAGTGCGTTATTGTGTTCAATGATGGTCTCATGCATAAATTCTCCGCGATAACGTAAAATTACGTCTGATGGATTAAGTTCATATCTTATTAACAGCGATTGGACATCTGGCGTATTCAGCAGATGCTCAAAAAAAGCATACAACGAAAAAGGAATTTTTTTTGCATAACATAAAAATGCCGCCTCATCAAACGCGATAAGCGCTCGTGGTGTGAAAGCACGAGCAATATTATGAAATGATTTTTTGTGATAGTTTGAAACTTTCTCAAATGAAACTTCTTCATCGTATGGATATGACACTGCATCTTTCCGCACAAAATCATTGAGCGCAAAAATTTTCACGGTACGATAGATTGCACACATCAAAAAAAGAATTGCTAGATACAAGGGAACAAAAGTAGTTTGTACTATGTGTGGAATCATCATCAATACACCCACATCAAAAAAATTAATTGCCGAAATAAGAAGCAGGTGAAGAATAGGAATAATTCCCACTACAAAAAAAATACCTGTAATTATCGGACCCGCAAATCGTTCCACTTTTCGCTTCACAATTGCTTCACGCGAAAAATCTCGTTGCCACGCAAAAAATTGATGATGAACAGAAAAACCCATCCACGCGCCGTTGCATGCGCGACGAACATTCTGCTCGTCTATTTTGTCGCACACAAGAAGTGGAATGAGCGGTTTTGAATCACGTGCCATATGAACGAGGAATATAGGTATTCATAATTATATCGTACAAATTATACACAATCAGCAGTGGCACGACGAACCACGCAATAAACACCAAGAGATACACACACCATAAAACTAAAAAAAATAAAGTTCTAAAAATAATTTGTAGTATGCGCATGAAAAAACTAATTAAACGTCCCTGCCAATCATATTGCTGAAACATGGGCGTAAACAAATTTTGAATCCATACGCGAATTGCAAGTTGTCGCGCGGTTTTAAGTGAGATACGTACTAACTGCTGAAAGATAAAAACCGCACCTTTCGTATACCACCACACTGGCGCATAGAGTAGGTCAAGCAATGTTCTCACGATAATATAACGAAAAAAAATCATATGTATTGAGTATACCACATATGAGGTTATAGTTGGTAGGATTACTTGTACTAGAATTTAGGTGTTAGCTTTTTCGCTTCTTAGAAAATGCAATACCTGTAGCACGTCATTTCGAATCCCTCGGAAGGGTGAGAAATCTCGTTGGCGTCTACCGTTGCGAGATCTCTCGTTGCGACTCGAGATGACGTAAATGGAGCGACTCGAGATGACGTTGACAGAGCGGTTCAATATGGCGTACTTAATTTTTATTTCTTTTCTATTTTCTCCTTCAACATCGCTCGCGCTTTCAACATTACATCATCACTTTTACTCGCTTCATCTTGTTTGACTACAACATCTGGTTCAATTCCCTTTCCATTGATGATTCTGTTTAATGGAGTAAACCATTCTGCAATCGTCAGTTTAATGGCTGAACCATCTGCAAATGTTTCAACATCTTGAACCGAACCTTTGCCAAACGTTTTTTCTCCTACCAATGTCGCCGCGCCAAAATCCTGTAATGCTCCTGCAACAATTTCGGATCCTGACGCGCTTCCTCTATTTACTATAACAACCGTTGGCATTCCAAGTAATCGTAATTTCCCTTCACGCATATAATTATGCAAACTTCCGTCAGCAAAACGTTCTATGACAATTGGACCTTCGGCAATCCACTCTGAAGCCATTTGTACTGCTCCCTTCAAAAAACCACCGGGATTATTT
>CAYVCS010000141.1:0-14038 GCA_964450455.1 uncultured Gammaproteobacteria bacterium
TTAACACCAGCGCGTATGGCTAACGCACTACGTTTTCAGGATTGTGTATATATCCCCCATACTAATGCCACACGAATCAAAATGTTTTTTGATTCATGGCCTGTCAAGCTGCAGGGAGCTCGTATGGTTGAAAACTGGTGATACCTTGGAGAATTTTAGGAACTCTAGCTCTCTAAATGTATATCATACATTTGTAGCTCTCCTTATGCCGACGTTTGTCGGCCATACAGTAAAGTGTATCACATTTCTTTTCATTTTTTTTGAGCAAAAGCTCGAAGGAACTGAAATAAGAATATCATATTTTGTTCTTTTTGTCAATAGTAACAACAGAAAAAAAGATAAAATATACTTATTTTAGCTAAATTATTATCATCTTTTCGATGTTGATATATTGACAATAAAATATAAAAAAATGGTAGTATGCATGCATCAAACTACCATATATCAAATCATTTTGGATTGTACATTCGTTGAATAGGAATTTTTACAATGACTGTATCACCTGCATGAATATTGCCAGATGAATAAATAGTTCCAACTACTCCGCGTTTCCCTATAGCGCAGGTGCAAAAAAGAGTGGTAAGTTCTGGAATTTCAGGAAATTTTGTTTGAATTACTTCGCCCGGTCCCCGACATGGTTTATTTTCCGACCATACGACAAGAACTGCTGTTCTAATTTGTTTTTCGTTTTTTCTAAAGAACAACATTGTTCCTGTAGGAAGTTCAGAAAGACGAGGAATTCCAGATATTACCAGATTCTCGCCACAACAGCCATAAGGAATGGGACGTGGAAGATTCATTCCACTGGTAATTTCTGCAAGTTCTTCACTTGAAACTGCGGAAAATTCTCGATAATTTGCAATTTCAGTACCTTTTGATAATCCAAACGAGAGAAACTCTTTCTCTCTCACATCAGCTAGTCGTGCCCCTGCATGTCTATCACCCCTCACTCCATGACCGCGTATAAGCTGGATTTTTGGTACAGACATCGTAGCCAATGATCCGAATCCAAACGTATCAGAAACGACGGAATAATTATGATCTGTCGTCAGTGTTGCTTCAACTTTACCTTCAAGTTCAAAAGCCGACCGTGTCATTTTCTGCTCTCCTTATTGCCAGAGTATTGTAAGTGCCTTGTGTCACATAAACTATCATACATACGATAAATATGTCAAAAAACAAAACCGCCTGTATGGGCGGTTTGATATTTTGGATAACTTATTTTGATTTTTTCATCTTTTCTAATCTTGCTTCTAAATCTTGATGTGTAATTTTTACCCCTTGATCAAGCAAATCTACACCAACATTCATCAATTTTAAACGTAACTTGACAAGTGTAATTTCATACTCGCCAAGAGGCGCAAATTTTTCCAACGCTTCATTATGAGATAAATCAATTGCTATACCCCGCTCGTTTGCTATTTCAATCATTGCCTGTGCTTGTAAAGCGTATTTCTCTAAATCCCTTCCTATTTGAGCCACGTATGCCAGAACTTCCATCGGATCCATTTTTTCTTTTTCTGGACTACTGCCGATATCGGGTAATTCCATATTGTTGTAAATTAATAAATAAATTCTTAATAATATAGACCAAGCTACGTCGCTATGTATTAATTAAGCTCTCAAAAAATTAAAATTCTTTTGATGTTTACATTATAGCACATAACTATTTTTATCTCCACCAGATATTCACATCAAAACAAATTTTTGGATAAGATACAAATTTGATCATTCGGAAACTTCCGAATGTCTAGTTTTGGTGCCCAGAGTGGGAGTCGAACCCACACGACCGTACGGTCAGAAGATTTTAAGTCTTCCGTGTATACCATTCCACCATCTGGGCAGAGAGTGTTATACTATCGCGATTATATAGTTTTGTCTATTACATTTTTGGGTATCAATATACAATTTTCCATCCTTTTTTGTGCGCGAGTTTTTTGAGGGAATATTGTGGATTTACTGCTATCGCGTGTCCGACTGACTCAAGTATGTATCTATCAGCAAGCATATTGCCGTATGCATAACTCGTTTTCAGGTTAATGTTGTGCTGTTTCGCATATTCATGGACTGCGCGAGCTTTTTCTTCTGCATACATCAAACAATCAATTGTTCCGGTGTATGCATTTTTTTTTGAAGTGAGATGCGTGCCGATTACGCCGTTTCCTTGTAGTTCATCATTAAATATATGCGCAAGCGAATCAATAATTTCAGTAACAAAAATAACAGTATGTCCTTTTTGTTGATGATTTAGAATGATAGGAAGTAGGGAATCATTAAGTTTATGAATTCCTATCTGTGTGAAATATTCATGCGCAAGCTTGTATAATTTTTGTGGAGATATGTTGTGTAAAATAGTGTGCGATAATCGCATGACAGTGATATGTGGTATAAGATGAACACATTCACCTAGTAACAAAAATAGAATATAGAATGCGCGTGAGCGCGAAATTAACCCTTTTTTCATTGCATACATAATGCAATCTTTTTCAAAAATTCCCTCATAGAGCGTTCCGTCAATATCTATAAAAGCACAAATTCTCTGTGGTTGTTTACAAGAAATATATGAAGGGATATATCTATGAGGCAGAATTTTCACAAATGTTTGTTCAACTTTTTCTCTCATTTCAATGACAGCTTTGCGATAGGGTAATGCACGAGAAATTTTTGGGGGTTCTATAATTCCTCCGAAATGGATGTGAATAGTTCCTGGTCGCATGGAGAGAGTATCAGGAAAAACATATTCGGTTCCTGTTATTCCAAAGAGCGCAATTGGTTGTTGCGAGGAAATAGAGGTACGTATACATCCGGTGTGAAGATAATAAAGTTGCTGTGTGCGTTCAATATGTCCTTCAGGAAAAATGAGGAGATGAATTTTTTGTTGCGCTGTTTCAATCATTTTTGCAATCGCGTCTTTTTTTGAATAACTTTCAGAGTAGCGTCGCTCGTCCAATTTGTCGCGTGTCACATCAATTGCTCCCATATTTTTGAATACATAATTAAAAGGAAATGGAAAATCTGCCGTCGGAGCAGTAACAGGAATTACATCTGGTCCAAACAATGAGAAATATATAAATCCATCAATTGATGTTCTATGATTGGAAATAAGAATGGCCGATTGCTCAATATTTGTGGGAACATTATGAAGTTTCAGGCGGATACGGGCAATTTTCAATATCAACTCGTTGTGACGTTTGACGCCTAGTCGCCAGAGGCGAGGACGAAATGGTGTGGGTACAAACCATTGTGTCAGAGAAAAAATGAGAAAATATATGATGCTAACGATAAAAAACATCAGTCGTACATAGATTCCAAAAAGTAGTTGAAAAAAATTAGAATTTCTCACAATTTTGTGTTGTTATGCGTGATGTTAAACTCTAGTATAGCATAGCTACTGTCTGCATTGACACAGTTGATAAAAACGTCATACTGATACTAGTATTGGTCGTTGACAATAATAGGAGAAGTGATGGAAATACATAATGATGTGAATCTTGAACCTAATTGGGCTGTTGTTCATGAATATTTTATGCAGAAATCTGAAACAGAACGATATGAGGAATTATTTCGTGTGTTGACGCCACATATCTCATCATTAGTGCAGGATATGGCACATCTTCGGCAACGCAAGAAATTTTATGTTCGCTATCCAGACACATGGCAACCACTTTCTGTGTGGAATATGATAGAACGTGGATTGATTAATGTGCTTGGACATGGATTTCATTTGCGTGAAGTTGGACGATATAGCAGATTCGTTGGGTTTGGACTTGATGCGCTCAAGGCAGGAGCCATCAATAACGCGTTTGGTAGATTGATTACGAGTCCGGCTGACGGATATAAAAATGTTCGTTTTGTTGCAAAACGATGTGTGAGAAACAAAGAAATGGGATTTGTTCAGACAGATCGTGACAGTGGTTATGTAGTGATGAAACATCATCGCGATATTGCAGATCCACTGGATGATTTTTGGTCAATAGCATCGTTTATTGTTGGGCATGGAGATGCAGTTAATTTATTTTGGCATCAATATATAGATGATAAAGCTCAATCAACTATTGTGGCGACAGGGATTTTGGATGTTTTGAAACGCGAAGCCCCATCTTCGTATGCGTATATTCGTGATGAAAAGTTATATATTGACGACCTCGTATATGGTAAAATTGTGTATTGCGTGCCTCACGAAAGTGGATTATTGCTTGATCCAAACGACGCGCTTTCTCATTTTATTGAAGGTTCAGTTCCTGGCATTCTCATTACCACAAATTTTGAGACAGCATGTTTGCGTTGTGAGGATGCATTACGAATCGTTAAGCATCCAATTGTGATGAAAGGACAACTATTTCAGATTTCATCCGACAAACAACATCATTTTCCTAATTCTGCATTTCGCGCGCATTGGAAAGCGACGTGGATTGATCGTTTGAAGGGAATAAGTTCTCAATTCATCATGAAGAAAGCGCTTGCTCACGCAGAAACACAAGTAGAATTGACTGATGTGCGTTTGGAATTGACTGATACAAAGGATGAATTATCAGCAGTGACGACAGTAATTGAACAAGGAATGCCGACAAAACAACTGGCATTTATGTTTGCGCATGGGACGCTCGAGCCATTTTCGCGAGACGCTATCGTGTTACAATTTGATCTTGTTGGTTTTACCGAATTGGTGAAACGATATGGTTGGACGCCAGAAGATCAAGCGGAACATGTGGGAAAATTGGTGTGTGAATTGTTACGTGTTGGCGTGCGAAATGGTGGATGGGATTACAAAGTTGTTGGTGATTGTGGTGTGATGGTGTTTTGTCCAAATTGGCCACGTCACATGGACGAAAAAAATCCATTTCCACATCTACGAAGAGCTGGTGAAATGGCAGTTCGTTCAGCATTTCAAATGCATCAAACAGCCCACGCGTTGTCAATGGAAATTCGTGTTGGTATCCACGTAGGTGGGACAACGTGGCGACAGGATGGAATGTATGGTGAGTATGATATTATTGCTCCCCGTTTTGAAGCAAACGGCGATGCATTTAATTTCGCGGCTCGTCTTGAGCAATCCTTGAAAGATCATAATCCACCGCTTGCAAGTTATACAAGAATATCTCATGAGTTGATGTGTTTGATTCATGGGGAACGGCTTGTGTTAGAAGCGAAAAAAAATGATATGTTTCGTCTTTCTGGTGGATTTAAATATGATGGATTTGTAACAGTGAAAACAGATGCAATTGAATGTTGGTCGCGATGTGAAGCGCCAAAATCTGTAGAAATTACGGATATTTTGGATATTCCATCGCTCGCCGACGTATTTCCCGACGAACGCGAACGCGCTCGTCAAAGTGGAGTACGCACCAGAGAAACATCGTAATACAAAACCACCTCCTACGGGAGATGGTTTTTTTGATATATTAAAATGTATAAAAATTGTGGAGCGGGTGAGCGGATTCGAACCGCCTTCACTACCTTGGCAAGGTAGTATAATAACCATTATACGACACCCGCATCAAACTATTAAACGCGCAGTTGGCAACGCGACAAGTATAGAAAATTCGTGATGATTGCGCAAGTCGCGTGATGTACTTGATGTATAATGTATTTTAGAGTATAGTACTATTCTATGTTCTTTGAAGGGAGGTTCTGTATGTTGGTCTCACTGTTACGTGTATCAGGCGAATATAACTATGATGGACGGAATTGGCGTCATGGAATAGCCCAGTATGTACGTGGTCGCGCGCGAAATAGTTTTGATGTGTGTAATAATTCCAGACTATTTTTTTCGGATAAACTTGAAAGTCATGCGACTATGTCTTTATTTGACGAAACATATAGATTGTTTGGAACGGTGTGTAGTAATAGTGGTAATGTTCGTCCATCAATTGTGGTGAGCGCTCAATGTGCAACTGAAGTAGAACAAGCATTGTATGATTTGGTACATAAAGATCGCCCTGTAACGTTTGCTTTAGAAACTGATGAGGTGAAAGTAGCAACACTGACATTGTCAGTTAGTCCCGCTCAATCGTTATTGCATGTGTTTGGCTACGATCTGCCGGCAGGACTCACATTTCCTGCCCGTCAACGCACATGGAAGCAACACGCCCTCTAGTTTTTTTGCAAGCCCACGATGTGGGTTTTTTTATTTCTTTGTGTACTAACATTATTATTTAATTCGTGGTTAAAAATTTGTATGTGTCTTTTGCTAGTGTTTTACTATGCATAGTATACATGATGCCAATAATTTTTTGTTTGCGTTGAGACATTTTTGCTTTTCTCTACTATTTTTTTTATTTGGCGCAACGAGTACATACTACGCAACCATTGTAATGCACGCAGAGTTCCTTTATCCGTTATACGCGCAATTATAAAATTTTGATGTTTCGTTTTTTGTAATGTTGCCGGATCTACATCCCACAAAAAAGGTCGTATAAATAGAGGAATTTTCATAATTTTTTGTACCTTTACTAGATGCACAATATACCATATTTTAAGGGGAATATGCAACAACAAAAATTGCTATGTTGCATCTCTAAAATCAGTATCGCGCAGTATCATTACATATAAAAAAACATCTAAACCAATGCTTAGATGTTTTTATGGGGCGACCGAGCGGACGTTATTTTAAAATGCGATTTTACAAACGTTACGGCTTATATACGTCATGTCCGCCGATCTCAAGAAAAATAACCAACACGTATCCATCATGCTCTTCAAAAATAATCCGCACATCACAGTTCACCCAAATCGCCCGCTTATCTTGCATAGAACCAGTCAACTTGTGATTTTTTAAAGATGGATGGTGCGGATTAATGGTAAAGATAGCAAGCACCTTTTTCAACTTCTTTCGCAAACCAACGGATAATTTGGAAATTTGCTTATCAAACTTTCTATGAGACCGAATGATCATAACGTATCCATGTATCGCAGAAATTCTTTTCCTGTCATAGGTTTAGACAAATTCTTGCCCTTATGAGCTTCACGAGCCGTTTTCAAAATTGATGCTTCTTGCTCGAGTGTAAGTCCATTTTCAGTCAATAGTAAAAATGGCACACCCTTAATCTCAACTGCCTTTTCTAGATATAATTTTACAGCGGTTGTCATGTCTAAGCCAATTTTATCAAACACTTTTTTTGCGCGCTTTTTTAAATCATCATCCACGCGTATTTGTAGAGTTGTAGTCATATAAATTTATTTTATATATACACCTACTATATCAAGCGCGTAATGACAATGTCAATACACACCATCCAAAAACGAAAAAACTCCGTTAGGGAGTTTTTTCACATGGGGCGACCGAGCGGAATCGAACCGCCGCTAACAGCTCCACAAGCTGCTGTGCTAACCACTACACCACGGCCGCCATAGAAAAATTATAATACTACAACAATTACGAAACGTCAATGCAGGCAGACAGTAGTTTGATAAAATGGGATAGAAAATAATTGGTATCATTATGTTTGTTCCGAAATTGGAGTTTTTTTGTTAATAAAAATCCACGAATTTCGTGGATGTTCAAACTTAAACTATATTTTTGAGTGAACTTGATTATAACGTATACAGATGTTCGCGCGCTTTATTTTTAACATCTTCTCGTAATGTCAACTGTGAAATAGTTGTCTGACGACCACAATGTACACATTCAATGTAAAAAAGATTTCTATCTCCAGCGCTCACGCGTACATCATCAGATTCTGCCATGAGTTCTGCAGTACATCCCTCACATGTTAGCGGATAGAGCCATTCAGGTGGTGGTTTGATGACTTTCATATGTAATTTTCTCCGTGTGTGTAAAGAACGATGTATTTGTGAACGTCAAAGACATAGACAATCATCAAATACGTGTATATATAATCATTCTAACATGCATCAGTCAAGCAGAAAATTGTTGGATTTGCGATTATTGACATATATCGGGAAATATGATAGATTGCGTCCATACATTTGTCTGACCGACGAGGTCAAAAAGGAGAGATAATGCGACATCGGATAGCTTTGTTCTTTGCAATGTTGGTCGTTTTTTTTCATCGCATTCGCACGTCTGTGGTGAATGTATGGATGCGTGCGCGAACGTGGTACGCCGACTTGACGCCTGATGGAAAAAAGAAGATTCGTTTGGCTTCAATTATGATTTCTGCTTGCGCACTGCTCGCTCTGTGTATTACATGGGGTACTCGCAAACCGAGTGATAGTTCAGCTGATGCTGGCGTGAGTGAAGCGACGGAGCATGTTGCACGTGAACCGGTGAGATTGGTTACTTCGAAGCCGGAACACGATGCACGTACGGAATACACCGTGCGTCAAGGAGATTTCATTGTAAAGATTGCGCAAGCCAAGGGCGTTCCTTGGGAATCGTTGATTATTGCAAATGAACGAGAGCTCAACGATCGCGCTTCGCGACGATGCTCAAAACTTTCGGAGCGTTACACAAAAGATCCGAATCGTGATGGGCATTATTGCAACTCGTTGCTTGTCTATCATGGTCGTCATATGGTGAGTTTTAACTCGCTTCAACCAGGCGATACGCTACACATTCCCTCAACGTCAACTCCTGTTGCGGTACGTGAGTCCATCAAGAACATCAAGGGGAATAAGATTGTTGTAGTCATTGACGATACAGGTTCAATGACTGATGACCGTGAGCGTGTGAGTTCGTGGTATCTTCAGGAAATCAAAAACTCCGGAAAGCAGATTGCGCGCGTAATTTTATACGCGGATGGCTACTATCGCGAACTGAATGAAGGAAATGTTGATTTTCGTGTCAGTGGAACGTACGAAAATACACGAGGTGCGCTAGAGTTAGCATCTAGGTATCATCCTGATGCAATCGTTCTGGTCTCCGATGAACCAGGAGACGATTGGAGGAATTTCTCTGGTTTACATCTGCCACCAGTTATCGCGCATAGTTTGAATAATTCTGCTGATGAAAATTTGGAACGGGTTGCTCGGCTGACAGGTGGGAGCTTTCTTACTTCTCACGCAGGTGCAATCGCAGAGAATTAACACGCTCAATGCGATAATCCGCCCATGAATTTCATATTCTTGGGCGGTTTTTTAATTCTCCGAAAACAGTTATATGTTGATTTCCCCTTTACATTCACGTTGAAATCATTGACACATGCTATTTTATTTGGTAGTGTAACGTTACGGTTCGTTGACAAATAATAAAGGAGAAATAGAGATGAGAATGACGACAATTGTGCGTGTGTTTTTTGTTGCTCTTGTCGGTGTTAATTGTGCTGACCAAACCGGAGGAAATGGTTCGGTTGCCGTTCCTGATGCGACGAAAGATGTATTCGTACAAAACGATACTGAAGGAGATATCGCGACAGTTGATGTTGCAGAAGTAGATGTTGGTTCTTTGGATATTGCACTTCCCGAATGCGAGCACGCAGCGGATTGCGAAGATTATGTGCAATGTACGGAAAATGTGTGCTACTTCGGAACGTGTGATTTCCGACCTGACATTGAATTTTGCAATGACTCTGATCCGTGCACGATTGATCTCTGCAATCCAGATGGCAATGTGTTTGGCGGATGTGAGTATAAGCAAAAGCCATGTGACGACAATGATCAATGCACTTTTGATGTGTGTGATTCATTGGTTGGATGTGTTCATACGCAAACTGGCGGAAAGTGTGATGATAATGACTCTTGCACAAATGATTTTTGCGAGAAAACTGGTTGTGATTATACTCAAAAAACGTGCGACGATGGTGATCCTACGACGTTTGATGGGTGTGTGGAAGCAACGGGTTGTTATCATACACCGATGGTGTGCGGAGAAGGATTTCCTTGTGTGTCAGCAGATCTGTGCGTTGTAGGAAAATGCAATCCAGATTTTACCTGTTCGTTTGAGCAACAAGTTTGTATTGATGGAATTGCATGTACGATTGATTCGTGTCTTTCGGGAATATGTGTATTTATTCCACAACACACGATGTGTCCAGATGATGGCACTCTGAATGCATGTATCGGGCCAGTGTGTGATGCAATTGTGGGATGCACGTTGGGTGATGTTCAATGTGATGACAACAAGCCATACACGACTGATGTGTGTGATCCGCAAAAGGGGTGTGTGTTTACTGATATCTCATGGTGGTGTGATACTGCGAATCAATGCGATCTTGGTGATGGATGTATGATTCCTGTGTGCAATCCTAATCACACATGTTCGTATTTTGCGATGAAATGTGATGATGAGATTGCGTGTACGACGGACAGTTGTGTTGCGGGATTGTGTGTCTTCAATCCACAACATACGATGTGTCCTGACGACAATGATGCGTGCGCATTGCCATTTTGTGATGGAGTGAAGAGTTGTACGCTCAAATCCATTACGTGTGATGACAATAATTCGGGAACTAGTGATACATGTGATCCAATCGCAGGGTGTGTGTTCACACTAATTCCGCAGGGTGGGTGTAGTGCAGACGAGCAATGCAGTGATACCATTGATTGTACATTGGATAGTTGTATTGGCGGAGAATGTGTATTTACTCCACAAGACAAACTGTGTTCTGATGATGGAAATTTCTGTACGATGCCGTACTGTAGTTCTGTTTTTGGATGCAGTTTTTCTGATATTGTGTGTGATGATAAAAAGTCATACACTATTGATACGTGCAATACACAAATCGGCTGTGTTTTTACGAGCATTGACGAGTGGTGTGATACCGCGGATCAATGTAATGATGGCGATGGATGCAAAGTGTGGATTTGTAAACCAAATCACACATGTACCTATAATACGAAAGTGTGCAATGACAAGATTGACTGTACGATTGATGCGTGTCTTGGCGCGTCATGCGTTTTCACGCCACAAAACGAGCTGTGTCCAGATGATTTGAACGCGTGTACGACGCAGATGTGTGATGCGCAATTTGGATGTGTGTTCAAAGATATCGCATGCAATGACAACAAACCAAGTACTGCTGACATGTGTGACCCGCAACTCGGATGCGTATTCACCGAAATTCTTGGTTGGTGTGAAAATGCTAATCAATGTAATGATGGTGATGGGTGCAAGGCGTGGGTGTGTAATCCTAATCATACATGTTCGTATCTACCGAAAGTGTGTGATGACAAGATTCCTTGCACAATTGACCAGTGTATTGGTGATGGTTGGTGTCAGAATTTTGCCGATGATTCAAAATGTCCGGCAGGATTGCATTGCATCTGGTTTGGCCTAGGAGGTTGCGCGGAATGTGCTGAATCTGAAGATTGCAGTGATGGAAGTTTGTGTACATATGATTACTGCAAAATTGATAATTTTGGTACGTCCGGTCAATGCATACATGAATATGGATGTGGCGATATGGAATGCGATGCTGATAAAGGGTCGTGTTACTATCCGGAGTTTCATTGTTTGACGGACTCTGATTGTGGTTCACAGAATGATCTCTGCGTAGTCCATTCGTGCGTTAGTAATGTGTGTGTTACGTCCCCTCAAGCAGTGGATGGCACATATTGTTCACAAGATCCGTGTGCTGAAGGAACGTGTCAGAGCGGAGTGTGTGTATTGGTTGATGTCGTGTGCGATGATTCTTCAGAATGCACGACAGATTCCTGTGATGTTAACTCGGGCTGTGTGTTTAAGAATGTGTTGAATGGTTCGGTGTGTAAAGTGGGGAAATGTTTGGTAGATGGCACATGTAACGAAGGCGATTGTGGAAACGCAAAAGTCAATTTGTGTCAGGATAGTATTTCATGTACGACTGACGCGTGTGATCCAGTACTTGGATGCACACATACAAAAGTTGGTCAATGCGCAGAAGCAGAATGTTTGAGTCAGAATGTCTGGGGATGTGATGAATGTAATCCTGACGTCAGCAAAAAGTGTCCGACACTACCATCACCAATTACCAGCGCATGTATGGGGTACTTCAATCCTCCTCCGACTCTCAAAGCGTGTGAATATACAGCTGGTGGATATGGAAGTGGTGTCGGATGGACATGTCCATACGATCAAGCACGAGCAACGCAGACGCTTGAGGGGAGCATTGGTGTAACGATAGTTCTTACAAAAACGTTTGGAGGAGGAACTATTGAATATCATGTCGGATACAGTGACGACGTAATCACGTTTTTGCCTGATCAATTTTCGGGCAATATCGTTAATGTCAACAAATGCGCGTGCATTGACTTTAGCGCGAAGTTGAAAAAAATGACGTTTGTGTCTTCGGATGCAAACAAAACTGTTGTGAAATGTAAGGCAAACTAACGTTTTACTGGAACGGCTTTCTACGGAAGGCCGTTTTTTTTGTTTCGCATATTGACATGTGCTTAAAAATTTGATAGGTTGATCACACGGTTCTTTGAAAACTATAGCGAGGAAATAATGAAAATAAATCTACTGGTTTGTTGGTCTTTCGTCCTGTGCTTCGTCAACTGTGCTGACCGTAGCAATCGAGGTTCAAAGTCAGAGAATATTGAAATTGATTTTGCAGATACTTCTGTTTCTCGTGATGATACGGGAAGCGATATTCTACAAAACGATTTCGGCTCTATTGAAGTTACGCCTCCTCCTGAATGTATGGACGCGCGTGATTGTGACGATAAGGTGGATTGTACGCAAAACGCCTGTTCTTTTGGGGTGTGTACATTTCATGCGAATGTTGATTTTTGCGATGACGCTTCAGCTTGCACCACTGATGTGTGTAATTTGAAGGGTAACGTGTTTGGTGGATGTGAATATGAGCAAACATCTTGCGATGATGGTGACGCAGAAACACTTGACGTATGTGACGAAACATCGGGTTGTTACCATACGAAAACGTCATGCGAGAATATGACGTGTAATGATAACGTAGATTGTACTATTGATACATGTCTTGACGCGCAATGTGTATTTACGCCACATCCTGCATCGTGCCTTGATGATGCGAATGTGTGTCTCGTTTCGGTTTGTGATTCTAAACAGGGTTGTATGCTTCAAGATGTTGTGTGTAACGACAACAATCCTACTACGATGGATGTCTGTGACGAGAATAGTGGATGTGTGTATACAGAAATTGAAATCGTATGCGATACATCTGAACAATGCGAAGATAACGATGGGTGTACGACTTCTGTTTGCACACCACAACACACCTGTTTGCAGGTTGCAAAGAAGTGCGACGATAATCTTGCGTGCACCGATGATGGTTGCTTGAACGGTGAATGTGTGTTCACTGAATCTGATTGTGATGATCAGAATGAGTGCACGATTGACCTATGTCTCGCCGCAGGTTGTACTACAATGAATATCGCAGACGGCACATCGTGCGATGATGACAATTTTTGTACGGTGGATAGTACGTGCCAAAATGGCGTGTGCGATGCTGGCTCAATCAATCTGTGCGATGATGGACTTCTGTGTACTGAAGATTTATGCGACTCTGTTGTAGGATGTACACATAAGGATAATTCCAAACAATGTGCCGCATTTGAATGTATGAGTCAGGATATTTATGGTTGCGAAGAATGCAACCTTAATGTCGGAAAGAAGTGTCCTGTAATGCCCGCGCCAATTACGAGTCAGTGTTTGGGATTTTTTAACCCACCTCCTGTTACTAAATCTTGCCAGCATACGGCTGGAGGATATGGAAGTGGTGTTGGATGGGTGTGTCTGAATCAGGAAGTGTTTGCGGGACAAACATTGGATGAAACGGACAGCATCATCGCGACAGCGTATGCCCAAAATACGATTCAGTATCATGTGGGGTATGCGCAAATTAAGTTGAAGTTTGAGAAAAATCCATCGTCAGGCGCAGTTGTTGACGTGAGTCAATGTGCGTGTATTGATTTCAGTGGGGTTCTTCACACTATGACAGTTATGGCGGCAGGTGGCGTTGGCACGCTTGACGTTGTGTGTAAGAAGTAGTTCCCAAAACGGCTTTCTATGGAAGGCCGTTTTTTTTATTATTATAGAGTATGGACACACATATTTTTCTACTTCACCTTTCACTGTTTTTTCTATGTCGCGACGGCAAAAATGCGTGGGGTTTATGAAATCGCTGATGTTCGTTGTTGCCATAAGAATGCTAACGCGCAACTTACTGTAGCTCCAAGT
>CAYVCS010000142.1:0-3689 GCA_964450455.1 uncultured Gammaproteobacteria bacterium
TCACCAGTTTTCAACCATACGAGCTCCCTGCAGCTTGACAGGCCATGAATCAAAAAACATTTTGATTCGTGTGGCATTAGTATGGGGGATATATACACAATCCTGAAAACGTAGTGCGTTAGCCATACGCGCTGGTGTTAAACGGTAGCCATTCCGTGCCGATGAGAATGATGTTGTCTGCACCACACAATTGATGTGTGGTGCGCCAAGAGACCCATAGATGGGTACCTATGTTTGACAGTCCACCATGGACTGTCTTTTTCTTTTAAACAACAGAACCGCTCTCATTTTCAAGATCAAACTCTTGCAGAACTCATCCCCACATCTTTATCTGGTGTATTTTTTCCAACATTCACAAAATCAAATACAACAGTTTTTCCATCTGTAGAAAGAATGCCACGCGCAATAAGTTGATCCATGACTTTTGCTCTATCATCATTATTTCCAAATTTACCAACATAATACTGTTCAAGTGCTTTCAAAAGAATCGTTGATGGATCAGTTTTAAATGAAACAATTCGTGGAGGTCTCCAGGAACGGTCAACAAGTTCAACTTCTTCTAAATAATCAAAAAATGCTTCTAAACATGCGCGAGTAAAAATTTCCTTCTCTTTTTTTCCTCGACTTAATTGATTTGTAGAAGCCAACATCGCGAGAGTCGCATGAAATTTCGCTATTCGTTGTATAAAATCACGCATATTAGGAATTTCGCGTAACTTCAAAAAACGATCTGCTTGTTGTTTTCCGCCAACATATTTAATGTTCTTTTTTTCAGAATCAGAATAAATTGTTGGACGTTCGCCATATATCATATGACGCAACATTAGAAGGTATTGATCAGCATCCGGAAGTGGAACACTCATTCTACGAAGCCAACGACGTTTTTCTGCCTCTGACATTGGTTTGCGAGCTCCATATTCTGCTGGATTTTGAGTTCCAAATACATGAAAACCATCACGAATTGAAATTTTTCGTTCGCCATCATGCGTTTCAAACGGCGACGCATAACTAATCATTTCACCAAGATGTTCAGAAATCACTAACGAAGGAGAGCGCTCAAGCACAGAATTTAGACGTTCTCGTACTGAAGGATCCGCAAGATTAACTTCATCCAAAATCAACCATGCTCCGCGTTTCATTGCTTCAGGAACTTTTCCATCTTGCCATCGCCAATCAGCAACAGCTAAATTTTCGTTCGTTGCAATACGTTCAGCTTCTAATTTTGTCAATCCGCGACTCATGCCAGTTTCCTCAATTTCTCGAGTTATACGTTCAAGAATCTCTCGCGACGCTGACGACAGCAACGTCGTATCTTTTAATAATTGCTCAAATTGAATTTGTAGTTGTCCATCATTCGGAACATATTTCCCAATCAATTCGCTGGTATCTGTCTGTCCAGCAAGATTCATACGAACAACTTCGTGTCCAGAAAGCGAAGCAAGATATTCTATCGCGCTTGTTTTTGATGTCGCGGTTTCACCTGTTAACAAACACGATTGTTTCAATTGAACTGATTGCGCTATAAACTCAACAACAGCAAGTGTTCTTTCATCCAATGTATAATATTCAAATTTTGCGCGAGAAGGTGTAAGTTGTCCACGCGTATCAGCCATCGTAACAGGGGTCTCACCAATATATACCCTTCTCGCGACCTCATTAATTTCAACGACAGATGGTAATTCACGAACTTCTTGTTCTTTACTCACCACAGGAACATCCTGAAGTAAATCTGCTTCAATATCTGGCTCAATAATTTCAACAAAATATTTTCCTGAATGCAAATTTTCTGGTTTTGTATCAAGAATAACGCGCACGCGATAGGGTTTTCCCTCTTCTGGAAGCGCCGAACTTTTATCAAGCTGAATTATTTTTCGCGCTCCTGACGGATCAGAACTCAAATACAAAACACTTCTATCCTTTTTCATTTCACGTTTTACAAATACAACATTTTCAATTATTTTTTCAGATGATGGTATTTTTTCTGTATCATCAGTTTCAATTTTTTTAGTTTTGGGTACTAATGTCGCACCTGTAAATATAGTTACATCATCAGTGAGCTCATATGTGGTTCCATCCTTCCTACTAACAAACGGAACAGTTTTATACGTTACCCAATTACCTCCAACTTTACTTACATTTACCAAACGTCCATCTGTCAGACGATAGTTCCTACCTTCTTTAATATCCGAAAATTTAATGTCGCCTTCAATTTTTTCTTCATCTTTTTTGTCTTCGGGTAGAAATGTAGCGCCTTGAAAATCACTCAAACGAAAACGTCGACTAGGACCCTTATCATTATCGAGATAAGTCTCAATTGTTAAGTTAAAATTATCAACCGAAGCTATATGTACCACTTGTCCACTTTTCAATCGATAATTTCTACCAATTTTAATATCCGAAAATTTTAGTTCGGCTTCAATTTTTTCATGCATATTTTTTATGTCTAAACGCTATATTTGACAAATAGGTTTTTTTATGCTATACTACTCTCATGGATGTCACAGAAGTTCTTTCAAATAATCTTTCTTTCCTCTCAATGAGCTATCGCGCACGCTCAAGTGCATTGCGTGGGAAAGTCGTTTCAGCGAAATTTATGTGGTAGTAATTCCTTGATGCGACTCTCTCAACTCTGTACTTAAAGGGTACATCCTCGCGCTTTTCGTGGGCCCACGATCTCTTTTCAAAAGTTCAAAAATTATATCGTCGACTAGAAACGTTTCTCGTTGCCCGAGAAGAAGCCAGAAATGGTTTCCTATGCCCCACTGTCCAAAAGTGGGGTTTTTGATTTACTGTATCTTTCCTAAATTACAAAACTCTGTGATCACATGTCGTGCTTCCATCGTACGATACACTTCTTCATTCATCATCAAAATCAAAAATGCTCCCTGTGGCATAGGATTCATCACTCGTGGCTCAAGCTCTCCTGCAATTCTGATATTCACTCTGTTCGCCTCAAACAATTCAATCACCATTTGACGCAGTTGTTGCGAAAGTGGTTCGTGAATTGCCACAACAACTCCTTTTCCCTGTAACCATGTATCAATCATGTTTGCTGACACATCATACTCATTTTGACTGTTCAGAGAAAGGATACGCATGCGTTCACGCTCTAATTCCTGTTCAATTTCAACTCTATCAACTTCATTCAAAATAATTGCTCCAATCGGAAATACTGACGGAGCGGATTTTTGTCGTAATGAGAAAATAAAATCCTGAAGTTTGTGTTGTTGTTCGTTAGTCATATTTCTAGATTTTTAGGAATGCGATGAACTCTTTCTTTTGAAAAAGCCTGCCACTTTTCAAGTATAGCAAATATATTTTGTGGTGAACAGTCGTTTGGTTTGTAGGTGGTAGTTTGTAGTTTGTAGTTTGTGGTTTGTAGGTTACGGGTATCATTTCGTTTTTTCATATCATCCTCATTTTTTCCTTGTCATTCCTTTAGCAGGACAGGCTCTCGCCCCCGATCAGAGTCGAGGGTAAACTCCGCGGGGATCCAGGAGTGTTTGTAAACTAACAAATTAACTAAATTTCAGCTGAAGATAGATATTGATGAGAATTCGCGCGTTTAACAAATGAACGAACAACGATGGATTCCCGATCTCGGTCGGGAATGACACCAGCACTTGTCATTCCTTTAGCAGGACAAGCTCTCGCGAATGCGGGTGGGGATCCGCGTCCCACGTGTCATT
>CAYVCS010000143.1:0-2412 GCA_964450455.1 uncultured Gammaproteobacteria bacterium
TATTTTCATTAATCTCACTACGTCATCCACGTTCATTGCTTGCACTATTGATACACAAAAAGGATGTTGAATTAACACAAGTAGGTGATGCGGTACGTGAAATTGAGGAGGATGAAATTCCAGAAAAAACTCATTTTATACGACGATTATTGAATAAAATTGGAACTACCGAAACGGATGACAACGAAGAACCAGAAATTCAGGATGAAGATGAGGATTCGGATGAAATCATACAAGATACCGACGATGAACCAGATGTTGATGAATTATTTCAAGTCGTGGACGCGCTGTCAGAAGAAGAAGACGAACCAGAAGTTGATAATAAAGAATTCGCTCCACAACCTGTTCAACCCGCAAAACCATATAATTATCCGCCTAATTCATTATTAAAGCGATCGTCAATCGCGGCAAAAGCGGGAAATATCAAGAACAATGCAATAATAATTCAAAAAACACTTGCGCACTTTGGTATTGAGGTGGAAATGGGAGATTCACGCATTGGTCCAGCTGTAACACAATATACACTGCGTCCAGCTGATGGTGTTAAACTCAACAAAATTACTGGATTATCAAATGATCTCGCGCTTGCGCTTGCCGCGCATCCAATACGAATTGAAGCGCCAATTCCGGGAAAATCCTTGATTGGAATTGAAGTTCCCAATCAAAAAGCGGGAATGGTTACGTTGTGCGATTTACTTGAAGATGATACCGCAAGAGAGCCAAATATGCCGTATCAATTTGCGCTTGGAAAAGATGTAAGTGGTAAAGCGATGTTTGCGCATCTTCCGTCAATGCCACATTTGCTGATCGCGGGGGCAACGGGTAGCGGAAAAACTGTTTGTGTAAACACACTTATTTTGAGTTTAATTTTTCAACATTCGCCACAAGAGTTGAAATTTAATTTAGTTGACCCCAAACGTGTTGAATTGCCATTATACAATGGGATTCCACATCTTTTAACTCCTGTTATCACTGATACCACAAAATGTATCAACGCATTGAAATGGTGCATCACCGAAATGGAGAGACGTTTTGATTTGCTCGCAAAATGCAAAAAAAGAGATATCGGTTCATATAACGCAGAAATGAAAAAGAAAAATGGAGAACTTTTGCCAGCAATTGTATTTGTTATTGATGAACTTGCTGATTTAATGACAACGGCTGGAGCGGAAATTGAAGGTGGAATCATACGCCTCGCGCAAATGGCACGTGCAATTGGAATTCATCTTGTGCTTGCCACACAGCGACCATCAGTTGATGTGATTACAGGACTTCTGAAAGCAAATATTCCGGGCAGAATTGCATTTTCTGTTGCATCAAACATTGACTCACGAACTATTTTAGATTGCGCAGGAGCAGAAAAATTACTTGGACGCGGAGATATGTTATTTATTCACGCGCAACTATCAAAACCAAAACGTATTCAAGGTGCGTTCATTTCAGAGGATGAAATGAAACGTGTTATTGATTTTATTAAACATGATGATGTCCCTGTATACGATGATGCAATTACCACACAAACACGAAGTACATCAATATTTTCTGACGCGCCTGACGAAAACGATGACCCATTGTACGAGGAAGCAAAATCACTAGTCATTGAAGCTAAAAAGGCGAGCGCTTCGTATTTGCAACGACGATTAAAAATAGGGTATGCGCGAGCGGCACGTTTGCTTGATATTCTTGAGGAAGCAGGAGTTATCGGCCCATCGCACGGCGCAAAACCTCGTGAAATATTGCATACAAACAAAAAAACAACTACACTACGTTCAGGCGAGAATGTGTCTGATGAATTTATAGATGATGTTGAACCATCAAACTATGAACATGATGAACAAGAAATTGAATTTACTGATGATGAAGATGAGCAATTACACTAACGTGCTGGATCCCCGCGGAGTCTACCCTCGATTCTGATCGGGGGGCGAGAGCTTGTCCTGCTAAAGGAATGACACACGACGTTTCGCTCCTAAAAAGTTGGAGCAAAGGAGATTCAACATATTAACGCGACTTCGCCACTGGATCCCCGCTTTCGCGGGGATGACACATGGTGTTTCGTTCCTAAAAAGCTAGACAGTATGGTTTCAAAACCAAAATTGTGTGTTCATCTCAAAACACTTCGTGAACAACGTGGTATTTCTTTGGATAAAATGACAAAACTTACAGGAATTACACTAGATCATATTCGGGCGCTTGAATCGTGTGAGTATGAAAAACTTCCTTCGGGAAATGTCAGAAAAACAATTGTTCGTCAGTATGCGCAAGCAATCGGAGTTGCGTCAGAATCGCTTGAAGATTTTTTTCCCGAATTACATACCATGCATGCAGAAGAAACACCTCGTCAACATCATACATGGTCATTTTCTCTTCCTAATATCGCTAGAGTCAGTGTAATTATTGTATCCACATGCG
>CAYVCS010000144.1:0-3768 GCA_964450455.1 uncultured Gammaproteobacteria bacterium
ACGCCGCCAACAGGCGCAATTTCCAAACTTACCATGACAGGAGGAATGATTTTTTATAGTGGAAATGGTATGCCTATTGGAAGCGCGTTTACCGGGCAAGGAGATGGGGCGGATAATTTAGAATTACAATCAATAGAGCTCACGAAAGATGGCACTGTATTTTTGATGTTGCCTATGAGTGTTGTGCCTGCGACTGGTTTTTATCCACAAACATCACCATTTAGTTTTCCGTATTCTACAAACGGGATGATCGTCAAACAATCGCATAGCATTGGATTAAAATTAAAAGATACATCGGGGAATGTTGGTGTAGGAGTAGGTTTTGATTTTACAGGAGTTGATGCTCATTGTGTAAATCAAGTGAAAGATGCCGATGAAATAGACGTTGATTGTGGAGGTCAGGGATGTCTTAAGTGTATCGGACAGTCATGTACATTTGGCGCGGAATGTGAATCAGGAGTGTGTGATCCGGTTACACTTACATGTGTTATGTCACCAATTATCCAGGGTGTATTTCCGAATAATGGTGCTCCGGGTAATTTTATTACGATTGTAGGAAAGGGATTTGGTAATCAAGTGGGAACTGTGAAATTTGGGAGTCTTGGTGCGACGATTGTTTCGTGTCCTGTTCCCGTAACTCCTGTAACGTATAGTTGGACGAATACTCAAATTGTAGTCATGGTTCCAGCAAACGCATTCAGTGGACCTATTACGGTACAACATGCAACAAACGGATTGTTTGATGTGACTAACAAAGATCCAAAACCAGTTATACCAAATTTTGTAGCGAATAGTATCATCAGACCTGGAATTGCTTGCGTATCTTCTGGCGGACAATCCGCTTTATATCCCGGATCAACCTTTGTGGTGTGGGGCAAAAATTTTGGCGCGACACAAGACGTAACGAGCAAAGTTTCTGTTGGGTCGGTTGCGGTAGCTCCTAGTTCATGGGCTGCTACTGTGATTAACTCAAAAGTTCCTTCCGTTACCGCAGGACTTCAAAGTGTTGTTGTTGAGCGTTTGGGAGAATCCAGTAATCCAGTCAATATTTCTGTCAATGCATTTTCTGAATCGACAACACCAGTCATTGGAAGTATATATCCCGCCAATGCAAAAATAGGAAGTATGATTACGATTATTGGACAAGGATTTGGTGACACTCCTGGAACGGTATTTTTTGGAACGCAAAAGAAAGTTGGTGATACGATTTTTCCCCTCGCTTGTTCAGCGGTGAAACAATGGCAACCGGGAAAAATAATTGTGAAAGTTCCAAAAGATTTGGGAGTGGGACTACATAATATTGTTATTGAACGCGTTTCGCCGCTTAAGGAAAGTAAACCATTTGTATCGTATCCGATTGTTGTGGGAGTTTCCGGACCAAATTTATGTTCCCTAGTTCCCGACAATGGACCACAGGGAACGAGTGTAGCACTCGGTGGAGAATTTTTTGACCCAACAAATTTGAAAACAGGAAATGTATATTTTAATAACGCGACAGCATCATGGAGTAGTTGGGGTGAAAATGTGATAGGAGGAGCTGTTGTTCCAAAAGACGCGGTTTCGGGAGATGTTACTGTAAAAAATTCAGTATCAACTGATAAAAGTAATCCATTACAATTTACGGTGAACGATTGTCAACTTAATGGATGTTTAGCGACAGGACAAAAATGTTGTGGAGTTTTATCAACAACTCCTGGTTCATGTGTGGCTTCAGACGCGTTATGTCCGGGTGAAACAGCTAAAAAAACAGCTTCGTATGAATGGATTTTTTCAACGGGTGAAGTTCCGCAGATTCCTACATTATTAAAACAATGTGGGGTGGGATTATTAGCCAGTCCTGCTCCGTGGGATGGACGAAATGGGGGAAATAATGCGTGTGTTAATTCTGCAATCACCGGACAATTTAATGTGAAAGTGAAAACTATTGTATATGAAAAGGGAATTATACTTGAACAATGTGTTAAAACCACAGATGCAACGGGTGTTGTTAATCCGTGCGCAAGTTATGTAAAAGTTCCTGCCACACTCACGATGGTAGAAGATGGAAAAGGATTTAAACTAGTACCTCCACCAAATGTTTTGCTAATTCCTGCAACCAAATATCGTGTGACACTTTCGCAAGCAATCGTGTCAGTACCAACAGCAGGTATGTCGCCAATTCCGATGGCGAAAGATTCGTTATGCGAAAAACCAGCATTGTTTGGTGAACCATCAGCATGCTTTAGTTTTACGACACAGCCAACATCAGAGAAATGTAAAGTAAAATCAGTATATGTGAGTCCAAAGGAATTTTCAGTGAATGAACTTGGTGTTGTACAAGAAACTCCTCCTCCAACTCCGACAAAAGATTTGAACTATAATGCGATGGGAATGGGCGCAGATCAATGTATTGTGTTAAATACTGATAATGGAAATTGGAGTTGGAGCAATGATGGATTGCAAAAAGATTCGGCGAAATTGACTCCGCTTGGACTGCCAAATGAACCAAAGTCGCATCTTGCAAAAGCTGAAGCGTTATCTGCATTGCCTGATAACAGTTCTGTACAATTTTATGCGTCGTATGTAAATGATGATTTGAGTAAAGCGGCAGGTGATACTCTGTTATACATTAAACAAGTCGCACCATATGTCACTGCGTTTGGTCCGAATTGTGACGAAGCATGTGTCAATACACAAATTTCAGTTTCGTTTAGTTCTAAAATGGCGTCGGGTGGATGGGGAAAAGGTCTGTTTATGTTTCCTTGTTTTGATGAGACGTGTAAAGTGTTAGATACGAAGTTGAATATTTCATGGGGATATGATGTTACTAACCCAAGTGATTCAATAAAGCAAATATTTATCATTCCATCCGCTCCACTTTCCGCGGGAACATGGTATAAAGTTATGCTGAAAAGTGATGCAGAATCTGGTTTGCATGGCGCGACGGGATTGGCATTAACAAATCTTAATGACGGACAATTTTTTTCATGGAAATTCAAAACACGATCAGATGGAAAACCATGTAAGGTTGAAAAAGTTGAGATTGCGCCAATTTCTGCGACAGTGAAAGCCGCAGGACAAACCGCAACATATCAAAACCAACCTCGTACTGCGCCTGACAAATGCGACGCGCAAGGTCAAAAATTAAATGCATGGAGTTATGATTGGTCGTGGAGTACGAGTGATGCAGTAAAGGTTGCAAAAATAGTTGGATTAACAGCGCTCAAAAAACCCGGCATTGACTCTGGCGTCACTGAACCATGGTGCTCTGCTAGCGGAATGAAAACTGGTAGCGCGCCACTTCCTGCAATTTGTGGAGATGGAAAAACTCAAGCGAAGTACGAAGAATGTGATGATGGAAATATCATTGGTGGAGACGGATGTTCGTCACAATGTTTACGAGAGGGAAAATCTGCAGGATGTGGTAATGCAATAGTTGCTGTTGGTGTCAGCGGTACATCATTTTATAAAAGTAGTATTAATAATAGTTATATAGAACCAGGAACAGAATGTGATGATGGTAATATCGTAAAAGGGGATGGGTGTAGTGATGTATGTTTGAATGAAGGAAGTGGTTTTGGCGGAAGTGTGTGTGGAAATGGCGATATAGGGCCAGGAGAAGATTGTGATGATGGCAATATTGCGTCGCTCGATGGATGTTCTGCGGTGTGTCTTCGCGAAGGTTCACCACAATTAAATAATAAATGCGCAACGCTAACTCAATTTTCATCTGATAGTTTGAAACAAGAGTGTTCAGGAAATGTATATTATGCGTCTTGTGGTAATGGT
>CAYVCS010000145.1:0-10603 GCA_964450455.1 uncultured Gammaproteobacteria bacterium
TCACGAGATCTCTCGTTGCGACTCGAGATGACGTGGGATGGTAACGTCATTTCGGACACCAACTCACCCACGTCATAAAGAACACATATATATAAAAAAAATACGTTCGCAGATTGCGAACGTATTTTAAAACCTTTTCTCCATAGACAGACACGTCGGTAAAATAAATATGGTGTCCCTTATTCCCCTCGCTCGTAAAGTAGTCGGTGACCCATCTCGGAGCAACTTGCTCACGATTGGAATCATAAACATCGCCGATGATGTTATTCAAACCATACTAATTCCGTAGTGAAGAGAACACTTCTCATCGTAGAGAAGAGACAAGTGACATCTGAAGCTCAAAAGGATTCGCTTCAAGAATGTCTCTATTTGTCGGACCTATGGCAGATGACAACTGCCAACAACTAATGAAATATTACGACCATAATCGTGAACATATATTTCCGCAGTTGGCGGCAGTAGCCATACCTGCCATTCTGTAAGGTGGCGGCAAGTAGAACTATGCTTGTCTATTATTGTAAATATCTAAGGGATGGGACACTATTAATAATACCAGAGCAATATATTGTGTCAAGCAAAATTATCGTGAATTAACTATCAAAAATGCCATACAAAACAGTGTATTGTGAACATACTGTGGATACATTTGGGGACAAGATGTGGAGTAAACATGGTCACATTTTGTGCTCAACGTTGTAGTGCGACCATAGCACTCCAGACATTGTGGCAACAATCATCATTCCTGAATACGTTGACCACAGATAATGATCAAATAACAACGCAGGAGACAAGATACAAACAATCAACATAAGCGTGCGCATTTGTCGCGCAGAAGAAAAATAGTGTCGCGCAAGAAACACAATGACTATCAAACCTATAATCCCCCATTCAATAACCATTATGAGCGGCGTAACATGAACATTTTGTAATTGATATCCTCCTGCGTTAGGATACATTGCTTTAAGATGAACTGTATACTGATGCATGCCAATTCCAAAAAAAGGTGAATGGCGAAACAGCAGAAACGCATCATACAATTGCGTACGACGTTCAATAAGCGAACGTTCTTCATGTATTCCTTGTATCATTGCGCGATTCAAAATAAATGGCCAATAGAACATCAAAAAAATCATGCTCAACACAAACACGATTACCATAATCCTATGTTTGAGATAATACGATATAGATGAGGTGAACCACATAGAGATACAAGCTATACTAGCCATGAGCCATGCGGAACGCGAAAATGAAATCAATAATCCAATATACAAAACGCACAACACGAACCACAACAAATACATTGATAATAATTTTTTTTGAAATTGTAGCAACGAAATAACCAATCCACACACCATCAATCCACCAAATATATTAGGATGGGGCATACTGCCAAATGCGCGCAATAAACGAATACCGTGAGACGCCACAATAGGAGCTCCAAGCGTCATAGGATTATGCGCTGAAATGCCAAGATACTCTGATGCGGGAACTTCTTGCACGCTAAATTGAATAATTCCTAACATTGCAGACAACATCACACTATATAACAATGTTGTGATGTAGGTTTTATGTTTGGGCGAATTGACAACGAGATGCGCAATCCAGCACGCACAGCATAACCAAACCATTCCTTGAAAAGCAAGCACGCGATCGTTCGAAAAAAAAATCATTGTGCATATGATTCCTAACATGGACACAGACATATACAAATTTCTTTTCAAATATTCGCGAGATGATACAGTACATTCCAAAAATGCACACAACATACTCACCATAATCAATATCTCCGAAAGATAGATGCCTACTGTTCCCGCTTCCCACGCAAACCCATTTACGATTGGCTTACGAATAATCCAAATTGTTTGCCATGGCACAAGAAAAAATCCACAGAGAGTAGCACCGTGTCGCACACTGTGTACAAAAGAAAGCAATTTCATACTACGTTTACGCGTTCCGTATGATTTAGAATCGCGTAATATCTATCACGTATTTCAGTTCGCTTGTCAGCCAAATGCATTTTCATAACAGTTTCAGATACAACAACACCACTTTGTCTATCATTTGATTTTCGCACTAATTCAGACGGCATACACTTTTTCTGCCAAAAACGCACACAACTCTCCACACAATCATAATTCAAAAAAAATGTGAATATTTTTTGTGATACACGATAGTCCGATTTCATATGATACGGAACAAAAAAAGTGTTCATAGCTCGTTGAAGTATACCACGAGTCCATTGATTCAAATCAGAAAATTTATTTCTTATCGTAGGGCGGTCAATAAACCACACTAACGAATCTGACCAATGCGCAAAATAGATGTCGTTCTGCATCAAGAATTTTTGCATTGAAAGTTCATTCTCATCAACAAAAAAACTCAAACAAAGTGGAGCGTGCTGTGTTTCTCCTGGCCGTAATTTCATCAGTTTTGCAGGAAGCGTTATAAGTAAACGCGCGAGCCAGCATCTTTTATGTGTTGCAACAATAAACACATCTACGTCGCTTTTGTCCGATACATTGTTAAATGCCAATGAATTCGCGATTGCAACAGCTTGTACAAAAGGATTGTATGCAATTAATTTCATGAGTTGCGAAACTCGTTTCCATGCACCGTAGCGAGCCCTATCATTTTGAATACGGCAATCAAGATATAACTGACCTCCACTAAGTGTATATAATCCTTCTTTCTCGCACAAAAAACCGAGTGATTGCAGGGAATTCAGCGCCTGAATCGTTTCATACATTGTTGTCTTTTGACCATGTTTATAACGAACCAACTCCATTATCGTCAACGGTTGTTGTATAGCTTGAAAAAAAGCCAACGTAGACACAATATCACGTTCAATCGTGTTCATAGTTTATTACCGTAGAACTTGAAGAAACAATTCCGCCAGCAAGATTGCTCCGCTCCGAAAAAGAAGTGGGTAGTTCTTCATAGATTCCAGCATCTTTCACTATCATTTCTGTTTCACTAATTGATACTACGCTGTTTCTATGAATTAAAAAATGTGACGTATGTGTTAAATGTCGTTGTTTGACTTCATACTGTGAAATCGTATGCGTTTCAATATCAATACACAAACCACACACTTTCCCTATACGAATACCAGATTCTGTGGTTACTTTTAGTCCTTTTATGGAATCCCATGATTGATACATAGAGGTATATTAGCTTTTTAGTTTATTAGTTTTTTAGCTTATTAGGGCGCGACACGTCCTAAAAAGCTAACAAGCTAGTTCCTAAAGTCTAGAGCCTAATAAGCTAGTTCCTAAAACCTATACAGTATTTGCTGATGACGTTGTGGATTCCCGATCTCGGTCGGGAATGACACGAATAGGAGTCGCGACCGTCAACGTCCTAAGAAGCTAAGAAGCTAGCTAAGCTAGGCATTAGGATTTAGCTTTTTAGCTTTTTAGGAAACGCCAACGCCAACGCCCTAAGAAGCTAGTTCCTAATGCCTATATGTCTAGCTTTTTAGATAATTAGCTTTTTAGCTTATTAGGCGCACGCCACACCCTAAAAAGCTAACAAGCTAATTCCTAATGCCTAGAGCAAAAGCTAGTTCCTAATACCTAGAGCTTAATGCCTAGAGAAAAAGTATACCATACTTTTCACATAATAAGGCAACAAAAAAACCACCTCGCCATAGCAAAGTGGTTTGATAATTACATCTTCACATTTCGTGTAATTTTTGCTTTTTGCGTCTTTGTACTTTGATACTTCAAACAATCACGTAATTCATCTGGCATTTCTTTCCAAAAACGAGCATCTACGCGAGCGAGAATATATTCAACGAAAGCGTGACGTTCTTGTTTTTTCATCGCAATATCTGCGTCCACATTCTGCCAATCATTCGTTACTGCCGATAGCAAATAATAATTCAACGGAATGTCAACGATTTTCATTCGAGCGATACTCTCACCTACATATTGCATCGCGACAGACGACAAACCGTTTTCTTCACATAACTCTTTATGCTCACGCAACAGACGAACTATCACACGATCAGCATCGCGTTTCGTGACTTGCGACGCATGAGTGAGTTCAATGATTGCTTCCACATGTCGTATAGACAATGGCATCAACGCAAGAACGTAACGTGGTTCAAACTTCTCAAGCAGTTTCTGAAGCGCATCCGGCTCTTCAACATCTTCCCATGCAAAATTCTTGAATACTTCACGGGCTTGTTCAAGTGTTTCAGGAAACGCAGTCAGATACAGCATTTCCTGAAGTTTCTGTTTTGCCTCTTGTCTCAACACTTCACTTCCCTCATGCAAACGAACTTGCGCTCGGAAATACTCTTCCACATTCATCATGATATGAAATCGTCCCATCCAAATATGGTCATTATCCCACAAATCATTTCCCGGAAGAATTCGGAGATGAGTGCGGGCCGCTTCTTCAAAAACATTCATCAAAATCAATGTCTGACGTTCAGGAATTTCGTGTTGTTTGCAATAAGCATACAGAAATCCTGACCCACGCACAACAAAATCTTTCGCGTTTACGCGTGGCAACATCGCTTTCAAATCGTTCCATATAATTACCGTTTGAACATTTGTGGTACTCTCAAGCATCATCATATGTGTGACCATGGTCATCAACAACGAACCAAGATGCCACTGTGCCTCAAGAGAAATGTCAGCATTGAAATAATCCTGACCGCGTTGTCGCACTATTTCAGTGAGTGCAAGCTCATTCCGAAACTGCTTCCAAGGAGCATACTGACGAGACGCGCCCAATTCATTCTCAAGATTTTGAAGTGTACTTTCAAGTTGAAGTAGTGCATGTTCACTAACAATAAACATCAACGTATTCAGTGTAATCAAATCTTTGCTATCAATGTTATGTATATTGGCTGCACAAAACACTCCGTCTAATATTTGCATGCTCTCGTTTGACACAAGACAACATTCTGTTTCTGTATACGTTTTGTTATCGCGATATGTTAGAGTACATGTCTGCTTAAAACGCCAGAAACGAACCATCATTGCATCATATCGCTCTTCAATTCGTGTGAAAAAACCACGAGCTGATTCTGACGCAAGATATCGTGCCGCCTGCTGAACATTACCGCTAGAAAAAACTTCAAGTCCAACAGAAACAAAATTTCTTACGAGTTTTGCCGCAAGCAAGGATCCGCTCATTGAATGAACGGATACTTCTAATCTCTGACACATCTGCTGATTCAACTCACAACAACCATTAACCAACCTTTTTTTCTGTTCATGAGTCAATAACTCATGACTGTCAGCATACTTCATAACGCGTTCTAGAAATAACTCATCATGCTGATAGGATACAACAAGTTCAGTTTCCATATTACCCCCTTTACTAGCTTATTAGGAATTAGCTTATTTTGCTCTAGGCATTAGGAACTAGCTTATTAGCTTTTTAGGCGATTGACGGGATCGTTGCCTAACAAGCTAAGAAGCTAACTCCTAACATCTAGTCTAGATTTTTTATAAAAAAGGGACGGCCGTAACCGTCCCCCTTCAAACTCTATACAATATCGTCTTCTGGAAGAGTGTACGATTCTTCTTCATTCAAGAAGTCATCGTCATCTTCCTCATCTTTGCCATCGCCATAAAGCGGACCTTCATCATCTTCGCCGTCATCCCACGATTGTGCATCGCGTTCTTCTTGCGAATCTGTCGCGTCCGAATCCGACTGATCTTCACCATCAATCGCATCTTCGGAATTGATGATTCCTCCAAGGGGAATATCACGCTCATGCGCGAAACGGATGACCGTGGCGGCATCTTCTTCACCACGATCGGCCATTATCGCCATCTCCGCGAGAAGTGCACGTGCGCTCGGATGATTGGTGAAATACTCATTCACTGCCTCATTTTGCAGCTTAGTTTCGCACAACAGTGTATAACACAGCATCAAACGCCGTGAAAACGACTTATCCGCATCAGTTGTGAACATCTCGTTAATCAAATCAACCGTCAGATGTTCCGCTATTGCCGAATGCTCTCCCGCATGTCCACGAATGACGTTCATCACAAGATCAACGTCTCCCGCTTCAATGAGAGTAGCAATTACGTCTTGAGGAGCATCCTGCTCAACCATAATCCATTCCAAACGTCTCCCTTCGCGCTCAACAACTTCCTGATATTCGTCGGGAGAAAGTTTACCTATCAGTTCATCCCACGCAGAACGTAGAATGAGCGCCTGTTGCTCATGACCAAACGTAGCAAGAAATTGTCCTGCTTCGTTCGCCGGAACTTTGGCATCAAAAATCTTTTGTTTCGCAACTACCAATTCCGTGCTCATATATGGTTACTCCTCATCTCCGACATCTTTTTCAATCTGTTCTTTGCGCAGACGTTGATGCAACCGAGCGGCCACAATACACGATCTGCCCAAAAAGGATCTCCGTTCGTCATTGTCCGCTTCAGAAAAAAGAAAGCCGATCAAACCAGTAACTCCCACACTCCGACTCACATCAGACCACAACGTTTCATACGTGTAGTCAAACAGTTGTGCATCAAGAATGAAAAAATCCTCTCCCAGCAACGATACAAAACACGCTCCAACCGTTCCCGGATCCGAAAAATCTGTGAGCTGTTGAAGAGTTTGTCCACGAAGAAAACGTCGCGCAAGCTTTTGTGCCTGCTTGACTTCGTCCGCACGCGTCGGAAAATCCTTATCCCTCACCGTTCTAAAGGAATCCAACTGTTCAGAACCGATTCGCAAATCATCATGCATCGTTTTCTCACTCGATGAACTTTTGTTATGGGTCGCAACCATTGTCTATTTACTCCTTTTCAAGAAGAAATGTGTGCTCAAAGAATTGTCGCACGACGCGAATTGCTCCGTGCTGAAGTGTAAGTCCAGATCGTTTGTCAAATCCTAATTTCTTTTGTGGATCTGACAAGAATTCATACGCCTCACTACATTCCCGAAACTTTGCCGATGCTTCAATATCATCAGGATTCATATCCGGATGATACCTGACCGACATTTTTCGGTATGCTCGTTTGATTTCTTCAGGAGTTGCACGCGCGTCAACCCCTAACACCATGTAGGGATTTCGGTCTGCCATGAGTTCTCCTGTATTGTCAAAGTTCAATTATATACGCAGTTTTGCATATATTTAGATGTTTGTCAAGCTAAAGACTGGTTTTTTAGCATATTAGCTTTTTAGGACGTTTCGCGCCCCTAATAAGCTAAAAAGCTAACTTTCTAGACTTTAGGAATTAGCTTGTTAGCTTTTTAGGACCAACTACGTAGATGCCTAATAAGCTAAAAAGCTAACTCCTAAGAAGCTAACTTAGGTGGTTTCATCAAAAAATGCTGTTGAATTGCGTAACTTAACGTAGAAACAAGCCAATAGAGAGATAAGCCCGCAGGAAGTGTCGCGCTGATAAATAATGTCATCAATGGCATAGTATAGCGCATCTGTTTGTTCAACGCCGTAGCGAAAGATTCATCTTTTTGACCATTCGCATCAGTAGATTTTGGAATCGGTGTCTGGCTTGATTGCCAATATTGAGCGGCTCCAGCACACAACGCGATAATTACATTTCGTTGTGATAAATCCAAAAAACCAAATGAAATATGGCTGATTACTCCGGGATTCTGAATAAATGAATATAATAAATCTAAATGTTCTGATGCGACGCTTGCTCCTAACACTTTATATAAGGCGATAAAAATTGGCAGTTGAATCAGAAGTGGTAAACATGAACCAGCAGGGTTCACCTTTTCAGCTTTATACAAATCCATTATTGCTTGTGTTTGCGCTGGCTTGTCGCCCTTGTGTTTCAGTTTAATTTCTTCAACGCGTGGCTGAATTTTTTGCATCTGCTGTTGAGCAACGATGGCTGATTTTGAGAGAGGCAACAATAGCAAACGAATAAGAATGGTCAATACAATAATTGCAATTCCTAAATCCTCGCCAGCAATTGTCGTATACAAAAAAACAAGCGCATTTAAAAGTGGCTGATAAAATAACGTGTTAAATAATGCTAACATGTGGAAAAGTTGAATTACCAATTATGCATCAGGAGTAGGTGTATTTTCTGCATCAGAAACAGCATCAATCGTTTCTTCAATTTCAGAAGTAGATTCTTCATTAGGTAGTTTTAAATCAGAATCGTCCGAATTTTGAGTAGATTCTGTTGCAACTTCAGCAACGGTAATATTCCATCCAGTTAATTTTGCCGCTAATCTCACATTTTGTCCGCCTTTTCCAATCGCAAGCGAAAATTGATCAGCCGCAACACCCACTGATACATTTTTTGTTGTCTCACTCAACACAACTGAAGAAATTGTTGCAGGAGCGAGCGACGCAATAATATATTCTTTTGGATCAGCCGACCATTGAATCAAATCAATTTTTTCTCCTCCTAATTCCGCAATGATTGTTTGAATTCGCGTTCCACGTTGACCAATACATGAACCAATCGGATCAATAGAACGATCATCACATGAAACAGCTACTTTTGAACGATTCCCCGGTTCACGAGCAATTCCTTTTATCGTTACCACTCCTGAAGCAATTTCTGGAATTTCATTCGTAAATACTTCTCTAACTAATTCTATATGTGATCGTGATAACACAATTTCTGGTCCTTTACTTGTCATAGCAACCGAAACTACATACATTTTCATTTTCGCTCCAGCACGATATTGTTCACCAGGAACTTGCTCATCAATTGGTAAAATGCCTGTTGCTTTTCCAATATCAACAAGAACATGACGAGTTTCCCGACGACCAATTGAACCCATAACAACAGTTCCCTCACATCCCTTAAAATCCTCATAAATTGCATTGCGTTCTGCTTCACGTAATTTTTGAGTTATAACTTGTTTCGCTGTTTGCGCCGCCATACGACCAAAATCAGCAGTAATTTCAAGTTCTCGACGAATATGTTCTCCTAATTTCACGTCTGGTTTTTCTAACAATGCATCTTTCAACATTATTTCTGTTTTAGGATTAAAGCGTTTTATTTCTTCTCCTTGTTCATTTAATAATGGTTCACGAGGAATATATATTCCTTCAATTTCGTCAGGCAATTCTTGATCAAGCACAACTTCTTTCACATCAAAAATTCTCATTCCGCTTGTTTCGACATTGTATGAGACAACAATATTTTGATCTTTTGTACCAAAATCCTTTCGATATGCCGCCGCCATCGCGGTTTCTAGAGTTGCTAAAACGACTTCATAATCAAGTCCCTTTTCTTCTGCAATGTTTTGTAATGCTTGAGCTATTGGTGATGATGACATAATAAATAGTATATTCAAAAAAATAGCTAGTTATGATAAACTAGTACATAAAGTATAGCATGGTGAATTGTCAATGTCAATCATTGACAACTGTGCATAAATCGGCTATGCTTTTTGATTGTTCTTTATCACTCCACACCCACACAAAGGAGAATCCATGGAGACGAGATGGTTTCTTACAGCTCACGCACAACAAAGATACCGGGAACGAGTGTTGGGAATAGCAACTCCTGACATTTCGCGAGTAGGAGCAGACGAAATGGATCAGATTCGTCGCAACATGTATAGAGATTTGAATACTGCGCGAACTGTTGATGGAATCAGTCGCGCATTATTTACCCATTTACATCGGCGTCCAGATAGAGGAAAATTAGGATTTTCCGATGACACCGAATATCTGATCATTGAAAATTGCGTGTACTTTATTCGTAAAGGTTCAAACACAGTTTTGACAGTAATTGTACTTGAGTATAATTTGCACGAAACATTCCTACAACTGGAAAAACAACAGAAAGAGACAGATGCAAAAAAAACGTCTAATTCTCAAACTCCGTTTGGTACTATTCGTCAACAAAAGCGTCAGCCATCAGATATCCGTGACAGAGAAAACATTCCATCTGCGATAGTTGATGTTGATCCAAACCTAGAAATGTATTTCAACTATGTATATAAATGGACACCAGAAAAAACGATTCAAGAATTAGAATTTCTGGTTACCGAAAGTTGTCTGTGTATAGGTCGAAGAAAACTTGACCAATTCGTATATCATACGCTTCAGAACGGACTTGCTTATTTCTTGCATCCACAACACACTCTGTTATTTGGTGTAACGTACCCCACCTCCCGCATACGGCTCATCAAAACTGCCAAAAAAATTTCCAGCGAAGAATGTAACAATGTCTTACTTGAACGGCCATCAATCCTAAATGCAACCGCTCGATCAGTCATAGAATGTAGTCCAAGAATATTACGACATATTCAAAAGACACTTCATGTAGACGTATGGAACGCGTATACGTTTCTGATTCAACAGTTCCGAAACGCGTCAACTCGTTTGTGCTCGCTCGATGAAGAACCATCGCCAAACAAGGATTTGGTCGGACAGTTCATCGTCTGCTATCTCGCGCCATCATGCTATCTATTTATGGAGGACTACAGAGTTCTTGATATCGTCTTTTTAGACGAAGCAGTATTTGATACCAACCAACAAATTGCACTTTAACCGCCACGTCCCACGGGACGTTTTTTTGTACCATTTTTTAGCTAGGTGTCTGACAACTAGCTTTTTTGATGAATGATTATGCGGTTACATTTTTAAAATGTTTGATGTTTGCTGTATGAAGTTCTATGTTAAGCA
>CAYVCS010000146.1:0-3885 GCA_964450455.1 uncultured Gammaproteobacteria bacterium
GACGCGATTACCAAGTGGTTTGAAAATGACACAGGGGATATAGAAGAGGCGATTAAACAATTTGAGCAAGGACTCATAATTGTTGATGACATCAAAACACAACTTTCCACAATGGAGAATAAAATCATTTCTATCAAAAAGGAGCATCAGAATAATGATTAATGGGGACAGCCACCATTAATTTTGCTGACGAACATACGCCTATTTTTTGTAAAAAAATAAATGGTGGCTGTCCCCATTAATTTTTAATAAAAAAAATCTCTTCCATCGTGGAAGAGATATATTGTTATGCCAACTCCAATCCATACGGTTCAGCAGCGGTTTGGAGCGCCGACTGCATCTTCTGTTCGCCTGCTATGCATTCTTGCATCACCATCTGAATTTCGTGACCCGTTAACAGTGGTGGCGCGATGGCAAGCGACTGTTCTACTGCACTCGTTAGGATGGATGAAATTCCGTTAAACTCTCGGTTAATCGCCTGTGCCATTTCAAGTTCAAGTTGTGGTAACCCCTCTCTAAATATACCCAAACGTTCCGACAATGCGTATACTTCTTTTCGTTGCCGCATATCGTTTGCAACTTGAAGGATAAACGGCACACGTGCCTCACACACTCCAAATGCTTTGGCGAGTAATTCTTGTTTTTTCACAAGCGACACTTCATGTACCATCAACTCCGCGTGATGCATACGCAGTAGATCAAGCATATCATCAGCATCTTTCATTCCATCAGCTTTTCGTCCTGTGAAATAGCCGATCTTTTGATTGATTTCATCACGCATAGCATAGAGTTCTTTTTGTCGTAATCCGATACTAGAGAGCGGTCCAACAATCAGACTCTCTCTGGCACGACGAATACGTAGTGAGATAGCTTCAGAGAGATGAGTAAAAAGTGTTGTGTCATCGTAATGATGAAGCTTGTAATGCCATTTCATTCGCGAATTACAAGTTGTAATAAAGGCAATCGTGATCGGAAAGAAAGATACTAACATAGGACTGAAGAACCACCATATACTTCTGTCGGTATTAATCACTACAATTGTTATTGCTATATAACAATAAATGCCTAGAAATATCGGGTGGATGGGGAGAGAATTAAGGAGAAATTTCCAACATTCTCCTAGGTTTTCCAAAAAACTCATCCAAAATTTTGGTTTCTCGTATGAGTCGCGAATAAACAGTCGTACATCTTCAAGTGAATTGATAGAAGTTGGAATCAGTTGTGTTGTAGTACATTTGGAATCATTTCTCGGTGTATGCCACCATGATGCAATATAGCGCCATAATGTTTTCATCTGTGTGTTCTCCTTATGGTATTGAGTCAAAGAACTATGTTCAAAATAACAGTTTATGGGGTTTTTGTCAATCCCGCTTGACAGAGTACACCTCATTATCCTATACTTCTCGCATACTTCTTACATTATACTATGTTATCAATCAGATTAGTTCGTACCGGAAAAAAGCACTCACCAGCGTTTCGTGTGATTGTTCAGGATAAACATCGTGTTCCCACATCGCGTTATGTGGAAAAAGTTGGTCATTATATTCCTCATCAACAACCAAAAGTCCTTGAACTCAATGCAGAACGTATTACCTATTGGATAGGCCAAGGCGCACAGCCAACCGATACCGTGCATAATATGCTGGTGGATAAAGGAATTATCAATGACAAAAAACGAGACGTATCAACAATGACAAAAAAGCGCATTGCCAAAATAGCAAAAAAAGCCGAAGCAAAGAAATAACTCACACACGCAAACAATAAAAAACTTCTCGAGAGAGAAGTTTTTTATTCACACATTTCATCGTTTGACATTCTCTAAAAAGTATGGTATAGTGATGTTTCAATAAGTTGGTCAATGTATCAGTTTATTGGATGCATTCTGATAGTCCGAAGTAATTCGGAGGAGGTCGACAAGAATGAATCGTGAGACAATTTAATTTTTTCTTTTTTCAGATATGGAACAAGATCAAGCATTTGTTGAATTTATCGTTAAAGCGATTGTCGGCAAACCAGAGTCCGTTCGTGTTGAGCGCACGCTCGATGAACGAGGAGTATTACTTACTCTTCACGTAGACCCATCAGATATGGGATATGTCATCGGCAAACGTGGCGAGACCGCACAATCCATTCGTCGCTTATTGGGGATTGTTGGTCGCAAAAATAACGCGAACGTGAGCTTCAAGATTTATGAACCAGAAGGTTCAGGTCGTGGCGCTCGCCGATACGATGGTGTTGATACATCAGCAGTTGAAGACATTATCATATAAAATTTTTACCTGAACTAGGTAACTAACAGTCGCTCGTTAAGGGGCGATTTTTAGTTTGTGTGCGGTTGGTTAATTTTGAATAATTACGTAGGTATGATATGCTTGCAATGAGTTTATTTATATATGCTATATGAAAGAATCAGAAATATTATTTGATAGTGCGAATGCGTTTGTTGAGCAATCGTATGTGAAGCAAACGTATCGAAAAACACGTACATACCTCGCGCATCTGCAGGATGTTGTAGAACGTGGTCAATATACTGATGCTGAATGTTCGTTGAATTGTTCATCGGATGATGACGTACAAGAAACGGTACGCAGGATGGTTGCAAAAAAATGTAGTGATGCGTTAAAATATTGTGTGGTAATTGGAATTGGCGGTTCTAATCTTGGAACTCAAGCAGTATATTTTGCGCTTGCAGAAAGAATTTCATCTCCACAATTATTATTTTTAGATACGGTGGATGCGATTCGTATGATGCATATTGTGGAACTTCTTGAGAAAGAAATTGAATCAAAAGATGAAGTGTTGATTAACATTATTACTAAATCAGGAAGTACCACAGAAACAATGGTCAATGCTGAAACACTACTATCGGTACTTTCACAGCGATTTGGCGATATAGTAGATCGTATCGTGATAACTACTGATGAAGGAAGTGGGTTAGGAGATATGGCGCAGTTGAAGGGGATAGATTGTCTGTATATTCCAAAATTATTGGGCGGACGTTTTAGTGTAATGAGTGTAGTAGGACAATTTCCTTTAGCAGTTGCCAGAGTTGATACAGATGCGCTACTTCGTGGAGCGCGCGATATGCGAGATGTGAGTATTGTGCAAGACGTAGACAAAAATCCTGCACTGAACTCTGCGATTACTATTGCCGGATTTCATGAAATGAACATATCAACGCATAATTTGTTTGTGTTCAATCCAGAACTTGAACATGTGGGAAAATGGTATCGTCAATTGATGTCCGAAAGTATTGGGAAAAAAGACACTACACAAGGCGATGAAGTTCGTGAAGGAATAATTCCGATTGTTTCTGTGGGCTCCGTGGACTTACATTCTATGGCGCAATTGTATTTTGGAGGACCGCGTTCTATACTTACGACGTTTGTCTATGCTCCGCAATTGCCCACACAAGTAAAAGTTCCAGAAACGCTCATGTTTCCAAATTTAATTTCTGACATTGAAGGTAAAAGTTTCAAAAAAATAATGAGCGCGCTCTATGAAGGAGTGAAATCCGCATATACGCATACTAATCTACCATTTCTTGAAATTAGTATGAAAGAAATTGATGAATATGCGTTGGGACAATTATTGCAATTAAAGATGATAGAAATAATGATTGTGGCGTATATATTGAAGGTGAATTGTTTTGATCAGCCGAGTGTTGAAGAATATAAAAAGGAAACACGTCGTTTTCTAAGCGAATAGTATAATGCGTGGAATATTTATTTTATACGTTATATACCAAATCTTGACCAAATATTCTGTTCGGCCTATACTATGGATGTTGCTGAAGTCGGAGTTTGACTCTTCCATGATTCGTGCCTGAATAGCTCAGCTGGTAGAGCAACGGTTTTGTAAACCGTAGGTCGTCGGTTCAAGCCC
>CAYVCS010000147.1:0-3802 GCA_964450455.1 uncultured Gammaproteobacteria bacterium
GTCGCCCCGCCACCGTCGTCGCCCCGTCGTCGCGGTCGCAATCGCCATCGCGGTCGCAATCGCCCACAGCGCCGGGGCGAAAACGTGGTGGGCGAAAACGTGGTGGGCGAAAACATGAAGGGCGAAAACGTGGTGGGCGAAAACACGAAGGGCGAAAACATGGTTTCGCCCGTACAAGCGCCCGTACAAGCGCCCGTACAAGCGCCCGTACAATCGCCTGTACAATCGCCTGTACAATCGCCTGTACGGATACCAAATTCATATGGTGGATTGGGACAATATATTTCTTGGTTTAAAAGAATGTCTATCAACGAATACATTCGCGAGGTTAAAAACGGAAAATTTCCTCGATTTCAAAAATCTATATGGCAACGCAATTATTACGAACATATTATTCGTGATGAAAATAATCTAACAAAAATCCGCGAATACATATACAACAATCCATACAATTGGAAAACAGATGAGCTGTATATATAAACCCACAACAACATCCTATATTTTCTATTCCAAATGTGTTGCTTCTATCATATCGGAAAACATTTTCCATAATTCGGGATAACGTGTGTGGTTTGCGTCATCCTCAAAAACACGTTTCGCTTCATCACGCGCCATTTCAATAATTGTCGTATCTTTCAACGAAGCAATTTTCAAATCTGGAAAACCGGATTGCACAGTTCCATACATATCTCCCGGTCCTCTCATTTCCAAATCATAGCGCGCGAGCGTCATTCCATCATCATATTTTTCAAACACACGAAGACGATCCATTGCATTTTTTGAATAATGTGTGAGAAATACATAACAATACGACTGATGCATTGAACGTCCGACACGACCTCTGAATTGATGAAGTTGCGCAAGTCCAAATCGTTCTGCTCCTTCAATCATCATAACTGTTGCATTTTCAACGTGCACACCAACTTCAATAACACTCGTTGAAACTAACACATCAATTAATCCATTCGCCATTTTTTCATAATCTCATCTTTTTCTCCTGACTTCATTTTTCCATGAATCATGGCAAGACGATAACGAGCAAATGGTCCAGTTCGTAATGTATCATACACAGTTTGCACATTTGCAATATCAATTCCTTCTGTCTCATCAATCATCGGACACACGACAAAAACCTGTCGCTGACGATCAACCTGATTACAAATCAGATCATAAACTTTTGTACGTTCGTTTTCTAATATAATTTTTGTACTAATTGATTTTCGACCAACTGGTTTTTCCTGAATCCTTGACATTTCAAGTTCTCCATACAATGTTAAAGCCGCAGAACGAGGAATTGGCGTTGCAGTCATTGAAAGAAAATGCGGTGTAATTTCACCTTTTGTGTGTTCCTTAATAGCGCGACGCTGACGAACGCCAAAACGATGTTGTTCATCTACAATAACTAATCCCAAATTGTCAATCACTAATTTATCAGATAGCAGAGCATGAGTTCCAATCAATATAGAAAGATTAGATACACTCAACTCACGATCAAATTCTTTTTTACTTAATTTAACTTCGTCTCCATTTATATGTCGCATTCCTCGCGTATACACGCCAATTCCTATTCCAAGTTTTTTAAACCATCCAACAAATGTTGCATAATGTTGCGCCGCCAAAATTTCTGTCGGCACCATTAGCACACTCACCTGTTTATACAGAGCCACATTATACATAGCAATCGCGGCAACTAACGTTTTGCCTGAACCAACGTCTCCTTGCAGAAGACGATTCATCGGATACTGTTTCTGTGTATCAAGCAAAATTTGCCATGCAACTTTTCGCTGATCATTTGTTAATGAAAATGGTAAACTAATAACAAATGACGCCAACGCTTCTTTTGCCACAGGAATTGCACATGCAATTTGTCCTCTCAAATCAATTTGTGTCGCGCGGGAACGCATCTGAACCAAAAACAATTCATCAAATTTCAGTCGTTTTTCTGCTACACGAACTTCTTTAAATTCGCGCGGAAAATGAATCATACGCAATGCATCATGGATTTTCATTAAACCACGGCGACTAAGGGTGTCGTAGGGAAGCCATTCGGGAATCACACATTCATCAAGCGCTTTCGCGATACAAAAACGCATCATCTTATGCGTTAATCCATGTGTTAACGAATAGCGAGGAACAATAGTAGCCGCGTTCAATGATATGTCTTTCACTTTTTCGTATTCAGGAGAACGAAATTGCAATCCCCATTGATCATTATGTACTTTCCCATTGAGATACAGTTCATCTCCAACGCGAAGAGTTTTATGAATAAACCGATTACCAAACCATACAACACGAATATTTCCCGTTGCGTCTTCAACTATCATTTCACAAATCATCTGTTTATGACGAAACGAGCGTTTATTTTCCATCAATGAAATACGTCCTTTAATTGTTGCCTGCATTCCTTCATGCAGATTTTCTATTGTTGAAACTTCGCGACGGTCATCATAACCAATGGGAACATGAAATAAAAGATCACGAATTGAAACCAGTCCTAATTTTTTGAACATGGATTCACTTCGTTTGATGATTCCTGAAAGTGACGAAATTGGTGATGTACTATCTAACATACGCACTACTCTACCACATCTTTGATTGACGTGAAAATGCAGATGTCGTATACTAAGTGCATGGAATAGCGTAGAATACGGAGAGGTGGCTGAGCGGCTGAAAGCAACAGGTTGCTAACCTGTGACTCTTCGGGGTCTCGCTGGTTCGAATCCAGTCCTCTCCGTCAGTCCTCATCACGCACTTGCATGAGATGCGTGGTGGGGATTGGTGGAGAGCAATATCATGAATAAACTTATGGAGGAGGAGAAATTACAACAAGAGCAACAAGAAAAACCAAACGTTCTTTTTGAATTTTCATTTCCCTCATACGAAAAACATCGTAGAGGAACACGGTGGTACGTTGTGGCAATAATTGTTGCAAGCGCCTTTATCATCTATGCATTGATCACTGCTAATTTTTTGTTTGCGGTGCTTGTGGTGATTATCAGCTTCATTATTTTTCTTCATGATCTTCGTGAACCAACGCAACATTCGTGTTTCTTGACAGAAGCAGGCGTCTGCATTGATGATGACTTCCATCCCTATTCTTCATTTGAAGGATTTTGGATGGTATTTGAACCACCACGCATCAAGAATTTATACCTTGATTTTAATGGAATTCTACGTTCCTATATTTCAATTCCACTCGGCGATGCTGATCCAGTTGAAGTTCGTCGTTGGATGCGACGTGTGGTGATGGAAAATTTGGAACACAACGACGAGCCGTTTGGCGAACAGATCGGACGACTTTTCAAGATATAAACGGTTTGCGATTTTAGATTGACGATTTTAGATTTTAGATTGACGACTGATGATTTTAGATTATTAACTATTGTGTCCTCGTAGTTTAATGGATAAAACTTTGGCTTGCGGAGCCGACGATCTAAGTTCGATTCTTAGCGGGGACAATTTTACCTTTTTAGATAATTAGCTTTTTAACTTTTTAGGATAAAGACGTGACTTGCCACACTTGTCATTCTCGCCAGCAGGCGGGAATCCACGCCACCCGTGTCATTCTCGCCAGCAGGCGGGAATCCACGCCACCCGTGTCATTCTCGCCAGCAGGTGGGAATCCACGCCACCCGTGTCATTCTCGCCAGCAGGCGGGAATCCAGAGGTGTTAGTTGGTTTACAAACTTTTCTGGATCCCCGCTGAGGCGAGAGCCTGTCCTGCTAAAGGAATGACAGGGGGGGGGGGGGAGTTTGTCCTGCAGAAGGAATGTCTTTTTACAACTGTAATTCCCTTCAGCAG
>CAYVCS010000148.1:0-6393 GCA_964450455.1 uncultured Gammaproteobacteria bacterium
GCGTGGGCGATTCACACGCGTGGGCGATTACACACGCGCGGGCGATTACAGGGAATCGTGGCTCGGGCGATTACAGGGAATCGTGGCTCGGGCGATTACAGGGAATCGCGGCTCGGGCGATTACAGGGAATCGCCCCTACATTTTATGGAACAACAATGCTATGGAAATAATTTCATGTTTTGATGCTACAAAAAAACTTAATGTAATTCGGCGTCAACAAACGGAACTTGTTGAGGTGGTTCGTCGTATTCAGAATCCAACAGCTTCGCAACACGAAATTGCACAACTCGTTTCAAGTGCGAAAGACACCAAACAACAATTAGAAACGAACATACAAGAATTAGAACTTCTGCTTAGTCCCTTTGAACGTCGTCTGAATCTTAAACAACAATACGAATTTCAAATCAATCTCCTTAACGAAAGCGGACTTCTTGAAACATTCGCAAACGGTGAACAAGGAATAACAGGAATAGATGGGAAAGAAGATCCTATTCCCTCGTATCGCGAGATAGCTCGTCGCATGCGAGAAGAACGAGAGAAATTTGAAACAAAAACACAACAAGGATTTGTTAAACTCATCCTCGTTCCATTCGGTTTACCACTTGTTCGGTTGACTGACGCATATCGGCAGATGCTTCAGCAACATCTTGATGAAGAGAAACTGTTTCATACACAAAAAACACGACATAAACCTGATGAGCATATAGACCCACCAGTTAGGATAACGTCGCTGAATATTGAAAGACCACTAAGTATGTGGGATGAATTTAACAACCCTGATATTGCCGGAAAACTCGTCTATCAGCCAACCTCATTCTCACAAGAAAACCACGGAGGTTCAACCAAACATGAATACCTCAACAACAACGGCGGATGGAATATTCTTCTCCTTGAAGATATGCCCAATATCCCTCGCGGAGGAAAGGCACTCACCATTCATAACAGAACGCAAATTGATACAGCGGGAACCGTCATGGAAAATTATATTAAAAATGGATGCACAATTCCCAGCGCAGATGAATATCTCGCGATGCTCACATCAGAATCATCTAATCCACGTTCGCCCTATGTTCACGAACAAGGAATGACACCCGAAGACCACCTACTATATGCAATGATGCATCTCTCGCGCACTAACCAAATTATTGATGATCATGTTGGTTTAAGGTTAGGTTTAGGTTATGGTTCTGCATCATGCCAGTTAGGAGCATATTTTCCGTCTATGTCTGTGGTTCCGATTGCGTTTTGGAATCGTGATATGATCTTGGGCAGGAGTCCAGTTGATTATCGCTGGTCTGCTGCTGGTGTTAGGTTAGCGGTGAAGGTATAACTATTAGTCCTCGGTATTTTGGTTTTGATATTTTCTAAAGTTGCGCTGGTCTTTAATTGTTGGTATAGTTTGTCATTAGATTTCAGATTGATGATTTTAGATTTTAGATTGACGAATAACAGACGCCACAATTCATCAATCTAACTAAAATCTAAAATCTAAAATCGCCCCCCGTCAATCTAAAATCACAAATCTAAAATCTAAAATTAAATAACCTTCATTTATGCAAAACACATGTACAACGTGCCAACAAGAGTTTAGCAGTGAAATAGACGTATCAATATGTCCATCGTGTCAAGAAAAGGTTTTGAAAGAGACACAACTTGTCGATGAAAAGCATATTATTGAAGAACGTCTGAAAAGTTTGGGATACATATGATGACTAAATTGCAACGAAACGGCGAGACATTTCTTGGACAGCTTGCTTGCATTTCGTCGTATGATCAGAGTTCGCTTGGTAGAATAATTAAAGGAATATAACTATGGGATTAGCTCGAAAAATAATTTTGAGTTCTTTTTGGCTTTCGTTGAGCAATCTTATGAGCCGATCAATTTCTTTTTTTGCGGTGATATTAATCACCGGTGTTTTGGATATTAAAGAATATGGAGCTTTGGTGTTGGTGCTCACGGTGACTGGACCAGTTGATGTATTTTCTGGATTAGGATTAGAGTCGGTGATACTTTCTGATATGGCTTCATTTCGTGGTAAAAAAAAATATGGTCATGTAAAAAAGTTAATGTGTTCGTATGTCGTTAGCAAATTAGTTCTTGCGACAATTATTCTTGGTGTGGCATGGTTTTACAAAGATTTTTTGGCAACTCGATTCGGATCAAGTGTACTTATCTACTTGCATCTGTTAATTATGTGGGTATATGCAGTGATTATCAATAACATGCTTGGTGTTATTTTGAATGCTCATGAACAATTTAAAGCGTTATCAGCGTCAAAAATTGTAGAAACATCTACAAAATTGGTATGCGTCATACTATTTTGGTTGATGGGAATTATGAATCTCTATTTTGCGTTACTATCATATGTCATAGCCAAGTGCGTAGTAAACGTATTTTATCTTGCGTCAGCATACAGGGCGACACGCTATTTGCATTCAGTTCGTGTAGCGCAAGAAAATATTCTCAAAAATATCATTATGAAACATGGAAAATGGGATATATTTTCACAAACTATCACAGAACAATTAGAAGCAAGTATGCGTCCATGGATTGTGAAATATTTTATTGGTGTTGAAGGTGTGGCTATTTTTAGTGTCGCGCGAAATATTTATACTACTTTGATTGAAATGGTTCCCATTAAACAAGTTATTTTTCCGATTATTTCTCGAAGCATTGCAAATACCGCGAAAAATATCATCATAGCGCAAAAAGTGAGTAAATATTCATTTTTGATTTATTTAGGATTGGCTTCTATTTCGTTTTTTGCAATTTCACCATTTATCAACATCTTTTTTCCAAAATATATTTCATCAATTTTGATTTTCCGTATTTTGTTAGTTCGTATGCTTGTAACCGCGACAAGTTATGGACAGCATTCTTTTTTTTACGCGTTCAAAGATCAAAAAGTTTTATTTTTTATTGGTTTGATGACTATAATTTCTTTGTTTACCGTATTACCAGCTTCATTATTTATTTTTGGTTTGGCCGGCGTATACATTGAAAGAGTTGTTACGTTGTCAATTATCTATTCAGTAAAAGAATGGTATTTGAGAAAATATCACGGAATCATAACATGGAAATTTTCATCGCTATTTGTCTATGATGCCTACGACAAAATTGTTGTGAGTAAACTCAAGGAAACAGTCAATATACTATTGAGAAAAATGACGCATATATTTCATCCTAACTGACGTAGATGATTGTAGTTCTATGTCTTTTGCAGTTGTCGGTTGTTACCTCAAAGTGATATACTAATAATTCTAGTTTATATACTAACTTTTTTATATATGCGTAATGTGAGAACCATGGAATGGACGTTTTTAAATAGTTTTATGGTGCTTGTGGTGGCATCGTGGTGTGCGAGTGTGATTGTCGGTGTCTCACCTGCGTCTGCGGCCGCATGTCCTGATATTGGATCAGGAAGAATATTTAAAGTAGGTGTAAAAGGTCAGCCATCAATTGTGATAGATGGAAAGAGGTTTGAATTTAGCAGTAAATCTGCTTTTGCGACATGGTCTAAATCAGCGGTGAAAGCAGTTGATGTAAGTTGTAATGTCAAATATCCCAAAATTGGTGTGATTGGTTTTAATCCGGGATCAGTTTTAGTACAATCTGTTGATAAAGGAGGTATGTATGCAGTTTCTGATGGTAATACATTACGTAAAGTGCCTGATGCTACGATTGCTCAAGTTTTATATGGAGCAAAGTGGAAATCGTTGCTTAAAACAATACCACGTTCTGAATTTGATATGTATATACAAGGAGATGACCTCACCGAAAACGAGTTGCATAATGGTATGTTGGTAAAAGAAAAAAATGATACATTTGTTAATTTTGTATGGAATGGACAGATGCGATTTGTGAAAGGTAAATTGCCGTCTATTGCTCGAAATAATGTTCGGATTATTTCTCCCGAATTATTTGATTCTATTGAAGTGGGGGATCCTATATCAGCGAGTAATGTGGCGAACGCCGCATTTTTATTTGCCGAATATAGTGCATATCAAACAGTTCCTGAACCAGTTGCAATGCAACCTAATGTTGTTGCACCGTCCGTGAAGTCTGATACAGGTTCGACTACCATAAATGGTACAGCATATCAAGAAACAAACTATTCAGGAACTTTTCCAGCTCCTGAAGGGATAATTGTGAAAGGATATTATGGTGTGGATACATATCAAATCCCTGTTGGTTCAGGTTCATATCGTTTTAAAGTTCAGACAGGCAGAAAGCGTGAATTGGTATGTTTAGATTCAACACGCATGGTGCAGGGTAGTAAGGGATTAAGTTTTGAGAGTGGGTATGCGTATGGACGAGTACGAGGAGAACAGGATTTAAAATTACCTATTCCTTATTTTGATGATACGCCCATTAATGTTTCGGGTAACGCGACCTATTTTAGAGAAGGGTATACAAAAGGATATGCAGAATCATATGGTGGTCAACGAGCGGTTTTTTACTATGATTGTGGTGAATTTAAACAACCAGATGTAAGTAAGTATGATGCCGATGGTTGGTATCAATATACTGAACTGCGGGGTGCTCCTGGAGTAAAATCGGTATTTCTACCAACACTTGGCGTACAGTATGCCACAGATCCCACAAGTCCAAAAAGTCTCTTGAGTCCTAAAAATGTTAATGCATGGAGTATGCCGACGAGAGATTATAGTTATGAAAAGACAGATTTAAACTCATCTAAAGCTCCGCTGAATTTTTCACGCATTGATGTATATGAATCAGAGTATGATGCAACAGAAGCAGTTATGCCTCTTGAAGGCGCAAAAGGAATGACGCAAGCGGTGGCTAATGTGTATCAGAACACATTTAAGACGGATGTTGTACTGAAAACACACTGTTCATTAACACCTGCAAACATTTCGTATCAAACCTATGGTGGAAATAGATTTGGATTGATTACGTTTGTGTCTATGTGTAAACCATCAGGATGGTCAACATTTGTGTGGAAGAATCACGCATTTGCAATCACACAAGCTCCTTCTACTAAGGGGTGGGTTGTTGCGTCATTTGTGAATAATGATAGTGTAAAAGCAAAAGATAGTGATGAATTTGATATGACCAAAGCACAAATGAGCTCTGAATTTATTGCTCAATTTCTGACTAAATTACAGTTGAAATGATAAAGTAGCAGAAATTTGTATAGAGAAGATACCTATGGCATGTGCTATAGGTATCTTATTGTGTTGTGATGCGCTATAATTTTGTTGTGACTTTGGTGATTTTTGATGTAGTTCGTATGAGTAATTAATTTGATATGTCTAATTCGTCACAATTATTTCAAACTATGGTTCAATTTTTGGACTATATTGAGATTGAAAAAAATCGCAGTGTGTTGACGCGAAAAAATTATGCTTTGTATTTACGTCGTTTTTTGAAACATTCAAAACTAACACAACCATCACAGATTACCAAAGATCACATTCGTAAATTTCGATTGTGGTTACATCACCAAAGTGCGGGGGAAGGAAAACAATTATCTCCTGCGACGCAAAATTATCATCTGATTGCACTGCGTAGTTTTTTGGCGTATTGCGCTCGGATGGATATTCAGACACTTTCAGCGGAAAAAGTTGAGTTAGCGAAATTAGGTGATAGAAGTGTAAATTTTTTAGAAGGAAGTGATGTGGAAAGATTATTAAATGCTCCACTAAAAAATAATAGCCTGTCATCATTAACACATCTGCGTGATAAAGCGATTTTAGAACTTTTATTTTGTACGGGATTACGAGTTTCTGAATTAGTGTCGTTGCGTCGCGATGATGTCAATGTGAAACGTGATGATTTTACGGTGCGAGGAAAAGGAAGTAAAATGCGTGTGGTATTTTTGTCCGAGAGAGCGAAATACGCATTGATGAACTATGCGAAAGCTCGTCGCGATGTTAATCCTTATTTATTTGTATCGCATGATAGGGGTAGGGAACAGCGCGAAGTACAAAGTGAGCAACTTCGTGTGGTACAAAGCGCGAAAGAAGCAAAAAATTCTCAAAAAACTGGTTTGACGGCGAGGACAGTTCAGCGAATTGTTGATAAATATGTGAAAGAAGCCGGAATTACGCGAAAGTTATCTCCTCACGCGCTTCGTCATTCATTTGCAACTGATCTCTTGCGTAATGGCGCAGATTTACGTAGTGTACAAGCACTTCTTGGACATTCTTCAATCACGACCACACAAGTATATACGCATATAACAGATAAACACCTCAAAGAAGTACATCAGAAATTTCACGGGAAAAACAATAAGGCTACATAAGAATTTCAGATTTACGATTTTAGATTTTAGATTAGATGCGATCATAATTTTTAATCTAAAATCTAAAATCGTAAATCTAAAATCCGCGTACGTCCCTGTAGTTCAATGGATAGAACGCCAGCC
>CAYVCS010000149.1:0-8681 GCA_964450455.1 uncultured Gammaproteobacteria bacterium
AAAATGTAAACGATTTGACCCCCGCACACTAGAACACGTTACCATGAAAAAAGATTATTCTGTACGTGCAAAACTAGAGGGACACACGGACTCGGTGTGGATACTCCAAGTCCTCCCTGATGGGTTGATTGTTTCGGGAAGTGGTGACGAAACCATCAAAATTTGGAAACCAGACGAACATGGTAACTACCACAATGTAGACACACTAAACGGACACACGGACGTGGTGCAAACACTCCAAGTCCTCCCCGACGGACGAATTGTTTCGGGAAGTTGGGATGACACCATCAAAATTGGAAACCAGACGAACGTGGTAACTACCACAATGTAGACACACTAAACGGACACACGCTTTGGGTGCAAACACTCCAAGTCCTTCACGATGGACGGATTGTTTCGGGAAGTGGTGACCACACCATCAAAATTTGGAAACTTGACGAACATGGTAGCTACCATAACGTAGACTCACTAAACGAACACATTAGAGAAGTGGCAACACTCCAAGTCCTCCCGGATGGACGGATTGTTTCGGGAAGTACTGACGACACCATCAAAATTTGGAAACAAGACGAACGTGGTGACTACCAAAATGTAGACACACTACACGGACACACCAATGGGGTGGCAATACTCCAAGTCCTCTCCGACGGACGGATTGTTTCGGGAGGCTCTGGCAACACCATCAAAATTTGGGATGGCATACCGTGTTGAGGTAGTTCGTCAACTTATTTATTGAATGATTAGGTTATTGTCATTTCGTGTTTACTTAACACGTCGTCGTATGTCGCAACGTCCGAGACGTCCACGACTAAAGTCGAGTCGCACGGATCCGCGCACTCGCCTTCTGCGAGATGACGCGGAAGAGATCTCGTGATAGTGGACGCTGACGAGATTTCTCACCCTTTCGAGGGATTCGAAATGACGCATCCATCTCACGTCATATCGAGCCGCAGCGAGATATCTCGTGACGGTGGACGCTGACGAGATTTCTCACCCTTCCGAGGGATTCGAAATGACGCGGGTGGGTGAGGGATTTGAAATGACGTGGGTGGGTGGGTGAGTGAGTTTGAAATGACGTGAATTTTTTATTAATTTTTTGCATGAGGGCGCAAATGCGCAGACGGGTTTTTGGCATTTTGCAGAACATGTAATTCATAAATGTTCATCGGTGTGGGCGGGTACACGGACCCGCCCCAACATCAATTTTGGTTGACAAAGTGGTAAAAAATTGGTATTGTAGTGATATAGAAAAAAGTGGTCACCCCTAGCGCATGTTGCGCGGGGGATTTTGTGGTTATATTGATGTGGAAAGTTAAGATAGGTGATGTAGGATTATTGATTGACGATTGCATGTTGTTCGTCGTCGTAATCTAAAATCTAAAATCATAAATCTAAAATCGTAACTCGTAAATCTAAAATCAAAAACCGTTCTATGGATTTTAAACTTATCTCATCGTACAAACCAGCGGGCGATCAACCATATGCGATTGATGCGCTTATTAAGGGTGTGAGACGAGGTGAAAGATATCAAACGTTGCTAGGAGTTACCGGGTCAGGAAAAACATATTGTATGGCGAATGTTATTGAGGCAGTTCAAAAACCAACCCTGATTATTGCGCATAACAAAACGCTTGCCGCCCAACTATGTTCAGAATTGCGAACTTTTTTTCCGCATAATGCAGTTGAATATTTTGTTTCGTATTACGATTATTATCAGCCCGAAGCGTATATCGTAAAATCCGATACGTATATTGATAAAGAAGCACAAGTTAATGAAGAAATTGATCGTTTGCGTCATAGCGCGACGCAAGCATTGTTGATGCGACGAGATGTAATTATTGTTGCAAGCGTTTCATGTATTTATTCTATTGGATCACCACAAGAATATTTACGCGGTTCATTACATATCGCTCGCACACAAACTTTGACGCGTTCTATTCTTTTGCGACAGCTTGTTAATATGCGATTTATACGTACAACGGCTGACGTACTTCGAGGACAATTTAGAATGATTGGAGATGTAGTTGAAATTCATCCAGTCCATCAGGAATTTTTATATAGAATTACGTTGAGTGAGGAGCGGGTTGCGAGTATTGAAGTTATTGATACGATAGAACGCAAAGTTCAAGAAGAACATGATGAAGCGATTATTTTTCCCGCAACGCATTATGTGACTGATGAAGCAAGTAGGGCTCGCGCGCTTGTTACTATACGAGCTGAAATGCTTTCGCAACTTTCTGTATTTGAAAAAGAAGGAAAGGTTCTGGAGCAAGAGAGACTTGAGCGACGCACGTTGATGGATTTGGAAATGATAAAAAATGTTGGATTTTGTCATGGAATAGAAAATTATTCTCGTCATTTTGATGGACGAGCAGAAGGTCAGAAAGCTACCACATTGATTGATTATTTTCCTGATGATTTTTTAACAATTGTTGATGAGTCTCATGTGACGATTCCTCAAATTAGAGGGATGTATGCGGGCGATAGAGCAAGAAAAGAGTCGTTGGTTACGTATGGATTTAGATTGCCAAGCGCGAAAGACAATCGTCCGCTGACATTTGAAGAATATGAGGCATTGGTTCATCAGACAATTTTTACCTCTGCAACACCTAATGAGTACGAGTATGAGCAGGACAAACATCCTATTGAAATGATTGTACGTCCGACAGGATTAGTTGACCCTGTGGTAATTGTCCGTCCTGTCACCCCTCTAAATGGGGAAGATGGACAAGTTGACGATTTACGAAAACGTATTAGTGAACGCATACAAAAACATGAGCGAGTGCTTGTTACGACGTTGACAAAAAAAATGGCAGAAGATTTGACAGATTTTTTGAATGAACGTTTGGGAACTACACAAAAACCTGTAGCGGTGTATATTCATTCAGATGTTAAAACAATTGAACGGTTAACGATTTTGGAAAAATTTAGACGTGGTGAGTATGACGTGTTGGTTGGAGTAAATCTTTTGCGCGAGGGATTAGATTTACCAGAAGTTACACTTGTTGCGATTTTAGACGCAGATAAAGAAGGTTTTTTACGAAGTGAAACCGCAATAATTCAAACAATGGGGAGAGCGGCGAGAAATGTTGATGGAATGGTTGTGCTCTATGCGGACATTATGACTGGTTCAATTTCGCGCGCCATAGCTGAAACAGATAGACGCCGAAAGTTGCAAATTGCTTATAATATAAAACATTCTATAACTCCGCAAACAATTATCAAAGCAATTAAAAGTATGAGCGAAGAGTTTGGATTAACTGATAAAGATGCGGCAATTCAAAAAAGAAAAATTATGGAATCAGCTTTGAAACTTGAACTTGCGCCACTTGATACAACTGATATTTCATTAGTCATTAAAGAAAAAACAAAAGATATGAAAGAGGCGGCTAAAAATTTGGAATTTGAATTGGCAACAATTTTGCGAGATGAAATAAAAGAATTAGAACGACAAACGCGTGTTAAAATTTCAAAAAAATAACATATGGAAACTCATATACACATTAAAGGAGCACGTGAACATAATTTGAAAAATGTCAATCTTTCTATTCCACGAAATCAAATGACAGTCTTTACTGGTTTATCAGGGTCAGGGAAATCTTCATTGGCATTTGATACAATTTTTGCAGAAGGACAACGAAGATACGTTGAGAGTTTGTCAGCGTACGCTCGGCAATTTTTAGGACAAATGGCAAAACCAGATGTTGATGAAATTACGGGATTATCTCCCGCGATTTCTATTGACCAAAAAGCTCATTCGGCAAATCCACGTTCTATTGTTGCTACGATAACTGAAATTTATGATTATCTTCGTGTGTTGTATGCGCGAGTTGGCGAGCCACATTGTGTGTCATGTACCACGCCAATTAGTAAACAAACAGTTCAAGAAATTGCCGACCATATTATCCGTTATGTCGCAGAGGAAAAAAGAGATGGAAAAGTAGTTACCGTATATGCGCCCGTTGTGCGAGGACGTAAGGGCGAATATCATCAATTGTTATATGATTTGTACAATTCAGGATTTTCTAAAGTCAGAGTTGACGGCAACGAGAAGTCACTGAAAGATAGATTGGTGTTATCTCGCAATCAAAAACATTCAATTGATTTAAAAGTTGATGAAATATCGGCCAAATTGTTAGCGAAAGGAAACGCGGATAATATGTGGCGATTGGGAGAAGCGATTGAAATTGCTTTGAAACACGGAGACGATACGTTGATTGTTAAATTTCCCGATAAAGAAGAAAAGTTGTTTTCCGCAAAATTTTCGTGCGCAAAATGTGGATTTGCGTTTCCCGAAATTGAACCGCGTCTATTTAGTTTTAATAGTCCATATGGATATTGCGAGGCATGCACAGGATTAGGGTGCGAAGAATTATTTTCTGAAAAAGAATGTCATGAGTGTCATGGAGCGCGTTTACGAAATGAAGCGCTTGCCGTACGAATTGCGCAAAAAAATATTGTTGAAGTAACCGCGATGTCAATTGATTCTGCATTGACATTTATGATGCAGTTAGTTCCAAGTAATGGTTCTACTGCAGAAGCATTGACTGCGACCCAATATGAAATAGCAAAAAATGTTGTACGTGAAATTGTTGATAGACTTTCGTTTATGATGGATGTGGGATTGCACTATTTAACACTGAATCGTCGCGCGGGAACACTTTCGGGCGGCGAAGCGCAACGTATTCGTTTGGCGAGTCAGATTGGTTCAAAATTAACAGGAACATTATATGTGCTTGATGAACCTACTATTGGTTTGCATCAGAGAGATAATGAACGATTAGTAAAAACGCTCAAAGATTTACGCGATATTGGAAATACTATTATTGTGGTTGAACATGATGAGGAGACTATTTTAGCATCTGATTATCTTGTTGATATTGGGCCGCTTGCGGGTAAGCATGGTGGGGAAATTGTTGTGGCGGGAGAAACTCAAAAATTATTACGAGGATTGAATAAAGAACAATCATTGACGATAGATTATTTGCAACGAAAAAAAGTGATTCCTGTTCCCTCATCACGACGTTCTACCAATAAAGATATGTTGAAAGTTCGTGGTGCGTCAGAACATAATTTGAAAAACATAGATGTAAATATTCCTCTACGACGTTTTGTATGTGTAACCGGTGTATCAGGTTCTGGAAAATCAACGTTGGTGAATGATATCGTGTATAGGGTAATTCACAATCGTCTGAATCATACCGATAAAAAAGAAGGAAGCGTGAAAGCGATTCTTGGAATAGAATATATAGATCATATTGCTCGCGTTTCACAATCACCAATTGGCAGAACTCCACGCTCAAATCCACTCACCTATACGGGAGCGTTTACACATATTCGTGATTTGATTGCGCAAACTGAAGATGCGCGAATGCGTGGATGGAAACCGGGACGTTTTTCATTTAATGTGAAGCGCGAACGAGGAGGAGGACGATGTGAACATTGTGAAGGAAATGGATTTCTCGCTGTTGAAATGCATTTTTTACCAACGGTGTATGTGACGTGTGATGTATGTAATGGCAAACGATTTGATAGGGAAACATTATCAGTTTTATATAACGGAAAAAATATATCGCAGATTTTGGAAATGACTGTTGAGGAAGCGCGTGGATTTTTTAAAGATGTTCCTGTTGTTGCAGACGTGATGAAAGTGTTATGTGAAGTTGGATTGTCATATCTAGAATTAGGACAATCCGCGACGACACTGTCGGGAGGTGAAGCACAACGCGTAAAACTTGCGGCTCATTTATCAAAACGTGATTTGAGAAAAACCTTTTTTATTTTAGATGAACCGACGGTTGGATTGCACTATGAAGATGTTAGGAAATTAATAGAGGTTTTGCAAAAATTAGTTGATAGAGGAAATACCGTACTCGTAATTGAGCATAATTTGGATGTTATAAAATGCGCAGATTATGTGATTGACCTTGGTCCTGATGGTGGCGATTTAGGGGGAGACATAGTTGCTGTAGGAACTCCAGAAGATGTTGCGCGTTGCGCTAATTCGTATACGGGACGGTATCTAAAAAAAGTTTTGCTATAATGTCCGCATATGTCAAAACAGAAAAAAATTCATAATACTCTGATTCGTCAGATGACGATTGCTATGCCACAAATTGCGGCGCGGTGTCCCTATTTTGGAACGTGTGGTGGATGTTTTTTACAGAACATTGATTATGAACATCAGATGTTAGTCAAACAACAATTATTACAAAAAATGTTTGATACTGCTCTTGTTCACGTTGATATTCCCTGTCCTGTAAGTAGTCCTGAACAATGGATGTATCGCAATAGAATGGATTTTCCCATTGGTGAGACGGGAGAGGTGGGATTAAAAGCAGAAGGTAGATGGCGAGATGTTCTTGATTTGTCTGTTTGTTTTTTACAATCAGAAACATCTGTAAAAATTATGCAGGAAGTACGAGAATGGTTGGTTTGCAACAACATCAAGGGATGGAATGCGACGCGTCAATGTGGGTACGCGAGATATGTCGTTATTCGCGAAGGGAAAAATACAAACGAGCGAATGGTGATGTTGGTAACCCATCTTGACACAAGCGCGATTGCTGTTGACCTTCCGTATGCATATGCAGATTTAGTTACGCGATTGAAACCATATGTCACGTCACTCTATCATGTGATTAATCCGCGTGTGACTGATGTTTCGTTTGGTGATGAAATGCGATTATTATATGGACAAGAATTTTTGCGCGAGACAGTGCATGGTATAACTTTTTTTATTTCTCCATTTTCTTTTTTTCAAACAAATACACATTCTGCTGGGCAGTTACAAACATACGTCGTGGATATTGTTAGTTCATCAAAAAGAATTTTGGATTTGTATTGTGGTTCCGGATTTTTTTCCTTGCCACTTGCGCGAAAGGGGCTATCAGTTGTTGGTGTGGAATTAGATGTTGCGTCAATTGATATGGCAAAAAAAAATGCGCGAGAAAATAATATTCATGGAGTAGAATTTATTGCTATTGATGCAAAAGATGTATGCGCGACATTAGTATGTGGACAATATGATACGATACTTGTAGACCCACCACGAGCCGGATTACATCCAAAAGTTATTGAAGCGCTTCTGCGCGCGCGACCTTCTGAATTGCTATATGTTTCGTGTAATCCAGCGCAGTTACTAAAAGAATTGCCACAATTGTTAACACGATACAGAATCAAATCACTACAAACGTTTGATATGTTTCCACAAACTCCTCATGTTGAAATTGTGATACATTTGATTGCGATATGAATCAAGTAATCGCACAACAACTTTCACGATTACCACGAACGCCGGGAGTGTATCTTTTTCGTGATGAAGCGGGAAATGTGATGTATGTCGGTAAAGCGACAATTCTCAAAACGCGTGTTTCATCATATTTTCAAGCAAAAAATAAAGAGATTGAGCGTCCGATTGAAGACGCTATTTCCAAAATTCATCGTGTGGATTCTATTGTGTGCGACACAACAATTGAAGCATTATTATTAGAAGCGGAACTGATAAAAAAATATTGGCCACCCTATAATGTATTGGGAAAAGATGGGAGAAGTTTTTTGTATATAGGAATGACGCGAGATGATTTTCCAAAAGTTATGTTGATTCGTGGAAATGAGTTGAGTGAAAATGAAACAGAAAGAAAAAAAAAGTTTTGTGCTTTATTTGGACCGTATACGAGCGCTACATCAATTCGTCTAGTATTAAAAATAGTACGAAAAATTTTTCCATTTTCAACGTGTGTTCCGCCACAAAAAGATGCAGACACAAAAAAAATTCGCGCGTGTTTTTATAGGGGGATTGGGTTATGTCCCGGAGTATGTACAGGAGAAATTCAGAAACGCGCGTATAGAAAAACTATCAGACATCTCATAAATTTTTTTAGAGGAAAGAAAAAAGACGTTCTTAGTGATTTGAAAAAAGAAATGCACATCGCTTCATCTGAAACAGATTTTGAATTAGCTACACTCAAACGCAATCAAATTTTTGCTCTTCTACATATTCAGGATATCGCACTCATTCGCGCGGCACGTAATGAATCAGCTCATCAGGATTTAGCAATACATATCTTCGGTCGTATTGAGGGATATGATATTTCACATATGTCAGGAAGTAATGTTGTCGGTTCGTGTGTTGTGTTTGTTGATGGAGTCCCTGAAAAACAAGAATATCGAAAATTTTCGCTCTCTGATATTGAAAAGAATGATGATGTTTTGATGATGGAAACGGTGATTCGTCGACGTTTTCGCCATGATGAATGGGAAAGTCCGGAATTATTATTGATAGATGGGGGATTGCCACAAGTTAATCGTGTCTGCAAAGTTCTGAAAGAATTAGGAAAAAAAATTCCTGTTGTGGGAATTGCGAAAGGAAAAGATCGTGCGAAAAATGAATTTATTTTTTCTTCACAACAGATCACCATTAGGGACGACCTTGAACAAATAGTTAGATTATATCCTCACGTGTTAATCGCAGTCCGTGATGAAGCCCATCGTTTTGCGCAAGCGTATTATCGTTTGAAACACAGGAGGGCTAACTTTGGCTCTAGGTTGTAGGAACTAGCTTTGGCTCTGGGCATTAGGAATTAGCTTTTTAGCTTCTTAGACGTTGGCGGTCGCGACTCCTACTCATGTCATTCCCGACCGAGATCGGGAATCCACAACGTCATCAGCAAATACTGTCT
>CAYVCS010000150.1:0-1911 GCA_964450455.1 uncultured Gammaproteobacteria bacterium
GTATGAAACGACAGTTGTTCGCAGAGGGGTGAATAGTACAACATCAACAACCCCACAACTCATTTCGCTCTTTGCGCGCGCGCTTGATGGAGTGTTGGTTGAAACATATTCGTCTTCTTCAATTGTTGGTGTTGTGTTAGATAATGCGCCTGAAGCATGGCCACATTATGGATTATCAAGTGCGCAAATGGTATTTGAAATTCCTGTTGAAGGAGGTAGAACGCGACTACTCGCATTATATGAAAATGGTGTACTTTTTGATGAGCAATCTGTGGGTCCTATTAGAAGTGTTCGTCCCTATTTTTTGGATATTGCAAAATCGTTTGGCGCGTATATTGTCCATGTGGGAGGGTCGCCAAGCGCGTTGGATTTAATTCATGACGGATATGTGCCGAGCGTAAATGAATTTAGTCGCGGGTCGTATTTTTGGCGTGACACAAAGCGTAGCGCTCCGCATAATGTAGTTACATCAGGTAAAGAACTACAGAAGATGGAGAAATTAGTTGATGTTTCCTTAGAAAGTAAGACGGGTTTTTCGTATGGGGAAAATGAAAGCGATACATCAAACATTTCGCCATCGTTTATGTTTGGTGAATTAGATGTGCAATGGAAATATGATCGCGATAAAAATACCTATGTAAGAATGGTTGGAAAAGAAATTTTTAGAGATACGACGAAAGATATTGAAGCAGTTAATGTAATTATTATGTTCACAAATATTGCCGTGATAGACCACGAACTGCGACGATCTGTGAGGACAGACGGTGTTGGAGTTGCTTTTGTATATAGAGGAGGTGAACAAATTCGCGGAACGTGGAGTAGAGCATCACAAAATGATCAATTTCATTTTTTAGATACAGATGGAAAAGAAATACTTTTTAATCGCGGAACAACATGGATTGAAGTTTTACCACAAGATTGGGTTATTACAAGCGAACGCGAAAATTAGTTGGAGGTTGGTAAATCTAAAATCTAAAATCTAAAATCGTCAATCCGACTTCCATCACTCGCTCGTGACCAAATATATCACGATGAATTTGTAGTTTTGCTGATGGAAAAAGTGAGATGATAAAATGTGAAAGTGGTGCGGTTTGTTCTGGCGTGATTTCGCAGAGTAGGGTGAGGTGTTGTGGTATAGATAGTTCTTTAAGTTGCGTGAAGAGTTCTCTGTAGAGATCTAATCCGTCACTTCCTCCATCAAGCGCGATTCGTGGTTCATGATTTAGAATTTGTTTATCAAGTTGTTGATATTTTAACGTACTAATATACGGAAGATTAGCGAGAATGATACATGAAGACGAATGATGAATAGTATCAATAATCGGCTTTAGTAGATTTCCTTCGAAAAATGTAATGTGAGCGTTATGATGTTGTGCATTTTTTTGCGCAACGAGAAGAGCATGTGGTTCTATGTCAACAGCGTAAATATTAGCATGTGATAGTTCGCATTTTGCTGAAATAGCGAGACAGCCAGAACCTGTCCCAATGTCAAAAATTGTAGGTGTTGCAACAGTTGTAATCCATTTTTTTGTTATATCAATTAACAATTCACTTTCCGAACGAGGAATGAGCACATCATGATTTACAAAAAAAATGCGTCCGTAAAATTCTTTATATCCGAGAATATAGGGAAGTGGTTCGCCTGATTCATAGCGGTTAATATATTCGTCAAATTGTGTTTGTTGAATTTTTGTCGGAATTATATTTTTATGAAGCAACAAAAAAGATCGCGTGCAACCGAGTGTGTGAGCGAGTAATAGTTCATGTTCAAGAAGCATATGTTAGTTGTTAGTTTGTAGGTTGTAGACGAGTTTGTAAGTTGTGGTTTGTTGGTTACGGGTATCATTTCGTTTTTTTCGTGTCATTCCTTTAGCAGGACAAGCTCTCGTGAATACGGGGATCCAGAAAAAT
>CAYVCS010000151.1:0-14345 GCA_964450455.1 uncultured Gammaproteobacteria bacterium
CTGATTAGCTTTTTAGGAAACACGACCGTCAACGCCTAAGAAGCTAAAAAGCTAGTTCCTAATGCCTAGAGCCAAAGCTAGTTCCTAATGCCTAGAGCCGAATTGACGACGTTGTGGATTCCCGATCTCGGTCGGGAATGACACGGATGGTTTGGATTCCCGATCTCGGTCGGGAATGACACGGATGGTTTGGATTCCCGATCTCGGTCGGGCTAGTCCTGCTGAAGGGAATGACAGTTGTAAAAAGTCATTCCTTCAGCAGGACAAGCTCTCGCCTCAGCCGACGTGTACTGCTGAAGGAAAACATCTGGGTTTAGTCATCCCCGCGCATGCGGGGATCCACAGGGACAGGCAAATACGCGGATGAAGCTGTATTTTCTTCAGCAGGACAAACTTACGCAGCAGCGGGGATTCAGTATATGAACGCGACTTCGTTGCTGGATTCCCTCTAAAACGAAAATGACAATTAAGAATTCTTAACATTGAGTCAAAAAATTGCGGAGGTTGTGGAAAAGTATTGGTCTTATTTCTTTTTCTTTTGAGTTCGTTTTTCTTTTGTTGATTCTTCAAATTCATCATCGTCTCCCGCAAATTTTTTTTCTATTGCTCGTCCGACAACGCGAGTAATTGTTGTTGCAACTACCCCCATTGTTCCCGAAAGCGTCTCCATTCTATCGCGAATAATTCGTATAGCTTCATCAAGTCGTCCCCCATATTCACGCACTTCTTCTATAACTTCATTCGCATTTTTGAGTATTTTCCCAGCATAGTATAATGCCCAGCACAAAAAAATTCCTACCCAAAGCGACGCGAACGATAACACGACATATAAAATATCTTGAGTTGTTGAAAACATAGTGTATATAGTATAGCACAATATCTTTTATAGATACAACGAGTTTGCCAACATGACGCGCGCCTACCACACTATACGCGCACAACACCTCCGCGGTGTTCAATCGCGAGTACAACATTTTTGTGCGCGGCTTCTGCATCTTCCATAGAAAGTGTCTTATCAATATGACGATATTCAATATGAAACGCCATACTTTTTTGATTTTCTGGTACACCTTTTCCTTCGTACACGTCAAAAAGCTCAATTCCAGCAACTAATGTATGCGCATGTTTGATTGCTTCTGCAATATCCTGATAGAGAACTCTCTGTGGAATAAAAAATGCGATATCGCGTTTTACTCCTGGATAGTGAGGAATAGGAACAAACGAACGATTAACGTTCATCAACTTAGAAAGTTCCAACATTGAAAAATCAACAATAGCAACGCGCGCTTCAATACCACTTTCGGAAAGAACACGAGGATGAATTTCACCTATCTCGCCTACCGTTGCGCCACCATGTATCATCCGCGCATTGCGAGATGGATGCAATACACGATTTTTTCCTGCTTCATACGTAACGTCAGAACAGTTGTGTAATAATCCATCAAATATTCCTTTTAATGAATAAAATAATGATGCTGGCGGCATCTTCCACAGAAAAAAGATACATCGTAATTCGTGATGTGGTAAACCATTCGTATTCATCGTATACACATTCGCAATTTCAAACATTGCGCCAGATGTTGTATGTGATACATTTTTTGCAACTGTCAATAACGCGCTCGGAATAAGCGAAGTTCGCATATACGCGTGGTCAGATGAAAGTGGATTATCAATTCTAATTGTTTCGTGAAGTGATTGGTACACTCGCTCTACATCAACATCGGAAATAAACGAATAACTCACCATTTCTTGAAAACCTTTTCCCACCAAATAATTTGCTACCGTATCGCGTACTGCAAAAATTGGGTCAGACGCAACCGACGAAACTCCCGAAGGAATCGTTCCTTGAATTGTTGCAAATCCATGCATACGAACTATTTCTTCAACAATATCGCGGTCTGCTACCACATCATTCTGTCGCCAATACGGCACAGCAATGTTCCATTTCTTTACTCCTTCAACCACAAATCCCAGATGTTCTAAATCTTCTCGCGCTTTTGAAAGAGAGATAGGAAAACCCGCAAGTCGAGGAATATCATGTGGATTAAATACTAACTGCGGAGGCACAAGCGGACGTTTCAGTGTATCTACCACTTCGCTCGCTATGGTTCCTCCCGTTAATTCTAGTGTTAATTCAACCGCGCGTTCCAGTGCCCGCATTGTCCCTACAGTACTCAAACCTTTTTCAAAACGCATTGCTGATTCGGAAAATAGTAATAGTGAACGCGAAGTACGACGTATGCTCACAGGATTAAAACATGCAGATTCCCACACCACCGATGTGGTAGTTTTTGAAATACCTGAATCAATTCCTCCCATTACTCCTGCTAGTGCAATCGGTTTCGTATCATCAGCAATAATCAGCATAGAAGAATTCAATTCGTATGTTTTTCCATCAAGCGCGTGTAATTTTTCTCCCTCTCGCGCGCTACGAATGACAATCTGCGAAACCTGTTTACCATCAAACGCATGCATTGGCTGACCTTGTTCCAACATAACGTAATTCCCTATATCAACAATCACATTAATAGGTTTTATTCCAGCTTTATACAATTCAGATTGCATCCACAAAGGACTTTGTTTCATTTCAATTCCAGAAATAAGAACGGCAAGATATCGCGGACATAATTTTTCAGCTTCATTTGAAACTGATAATTTTTGATGCGATACTGCGATGGGAGTTCTACGAAGTGGAACAAATGTATGACCAGCAATCGCCGATAATTCTCGCGCTATTCCTTCCACACACATCATATCCGGACGATTACTCGTAACTTCACACATCAATATCATATCGTCAAGCAGGAGCACTCTAGCTAACGGTGTACCAACTGCTACAGAAACAAACGAAAGATCCATAATCTCCCGCTCTGCGTGGGGAAACCATTTTTCAAGACCAATTTCTACTGCCGCGCATATCATTCCATCACTTTTTTCTCCTCGTATCGTTGTTGATTCAAGCGCAACCAACTCTCCTTCACCATGCCATTTCACGCGCGCGCCAGCAGTTGCAAGAGCAACCAGCATCCCTTCTTTCACATTATTTCCACCGCATACGACGCGCACTCTTGAGCTTCCGATATCAACGTCAACGAGTTGTAATTTATTCGCTTCTCCATGAGGACGAATTACATCTACTCGTCCGAGAACGATATGCGCTAAATCAAAACCACATTCAATAACACGCTCAACAGATGGTCCGTGCGCGCTCAACATAGTCGCAACCTCATATGCAGTCGCATTAGTTTGGACAAGTTTTTTGAGATGATTGTATGAACACAAAAAATCCATATTATTTTTTCAGATTAATCAAAATAATTGAAAGTACAGCGCACACAACTCCGACATAATTTATCAAACTCAATTTTTCTTTTAGAACTATAACTCCGAGTGCTGTCGCAAACACAATATTTAATACGCCGAGTGTAATCATCGTACGCGATAGTTCATAACGCGATAACACGTATATTTGCAACACCAACGCGACAAACGGCACAACAAGCGAAATCATAAACGGAATATTTTTCAATAATTCAACGTTAAATCCAATACGAGAACCGTAAAATCGCTTTGCAAGATCAGAAAGAGAATACATGATTTGAACGAGAAATAATAATGCTATGTTCATATTTTTGTAGTTTGTAGCGAGTACATTTTAGATTTTAGATTGTTGATTGACGCGGGGCGATTGGAGATGAATCAATTTTAGATTGATGATACCAACTACAACCTACTATGTCATCTCGAGTCGCAACGAGAGATCTCGTGATGGGGTGGACGTGGACGAGATTTCTACCCCTTCGGAGTACCATGTCACCACGGTTCGAAATGACGTTGGTGGGGGGGTGTTCAAAATGACGTTGGTGGGTGCAATCGACAGAACGTATCGTATACGGACGAACTAAAATTGACGTAAAAAACGTACATCATTTTGATATAACATACGCATATCCGAAATTGAAACACCTCCTCGCATCATTGCAATTCGTTCAACTCCAAAACCAAACGCAAATCCACTATAAGTCTTTGGGTCAATTCCACTTGCTTCTAGCACATACGGATGCGTCAGTCCTGCTCCAGCTAATTCTAACCATCCCTCTTTACATAATCTACAATTTCCTTTTCCGTTGCACACATCACAATTGATATCTATTTCAAACGATGGTTCAGTAAAACGAAAATGATAGGGACGATAACGAATCTTTCGCTCTTCACCAAAAAATTCTTTTAAAACATATTCTATCGTTCCTTTTAAATCCGCAATCGTCGTTGTTTCACTCACGCACAATCCCTCAAATTGATGAAACATCGGAACATGCGACATATCTGATTGACGACGATATACGCGAGAAAGATTCATTATTTTTATCGGCGGTTTGTTATGTTCCATCATACGAACTTGAACATTAGAGGTATGCGGCGTCAATAATTGCCTTCCCCACTTTGCATCAAGCGGAGCATCAATAAAAAATGTCTCCCAATCGTCGCGCGCAGGATGATCTGCGGGCATATTCAACGCTTCAAAAGCATAGTGATCCCATTCAATTTCTGGCGCGCTCACTCTGGCAAATCCAATTCCATGAAAAATTTCAACGATGCGATTGATCGTTTGAGTAACAAGATGCAATCCCCCTAATGCCCATGGAATTCCGGGAGCCGTTACATCAAGCCATTCTTTTTCAGCTAATTGCCCAAACTCGTTTTCGCGCAATTCTTCCTCACGTTTCACGAACATCAACTCAATTTCATCTCTGACAATATTTGCTCGTTGTCCCATTTCACGACGTTCTGTTTCTTCCAAATCCTTTAATCCTTTAAGCAGTACCGTGAGTGTGCCTTTTCGTCCTAAAACCGCGACACGAACTTCTTCAAGTTGCGAAGCTGACGTTGCATCTTTCACCGCGAGTAATGTCGCTTGTTGTATGTTTGATAATTCATTCATCATATCCATACTCTACAATTTTAATATATTTTTCACAACACCAGATAATTTTCCTACATCACGAACAGTTACAAATATAATCAACACCATCAATAATCCAAAACCAATAACATGCAAACTCTGTTCAAATTTTTTATGAACTTTTTTTCCGCTCACTGCTTCAATGATGATAAACAATAATCGTCCGCCATCAAGCGCGGGAAATGGAACAAGATTCAACACGGCAAGATTCACTGATAACATCGCAACAAATTGAATCATATAAAGAATTCCACGATGCGCGACTTCTCCTGTCATAGCGGCAATTCCAATTGGTCCCGCGACTTCCGAAGGTATCCCCTGTAACACAAAAATGCCTGCTACCAATTCAATAATTCCCCTCACAATATCACGACCCATGATAAACGCGGTTTTTGTTCCTTCCCACAGCGCGCGATGCAAGGGATATGACACGATTCCAATTTCTCGTAAACCAACACCGAGTTTTGGATTTTCATATGAAATTTGTTCACGCGGAATACTAATGTTAATTCGTTGCTTGTTGGTTCCTCGTTCAACATACCACACAATCTCATTATCCATAGAATCAACAAACTTTCGCATAATAACGGAAACATCTACTGCTCGCTTAAATTCTGATTGTTGATATGAGGACGCAACCACCACATCTCCTTGCTTAAAACCATTTCGCATTGCAGATGATCCGTCAAGAACAGAAGTTACTTCCACCTGAACACCAGAAACATGCGCGAAAACTGGCATATCGTGACGCAAAGTTTCAGGCGCTCCAACAACATATCCTACAGTAAACAACACAATCGCCAGTAACATATTCATTACAACTCCCGCAACAACAACTAATGCCCTCGTCCACACTGTTTTATGAGAAAAACTGTCAGAATCATCTCCTTCATTTCCATCTTCCCCTTTTAATTTTACAAATCCACCAAGGGGAAGCCAATTCAGCGTATAGGTTGTCGCCTTTCCTTTCCACGCCAACATACGCGGAGGAAATCCAAATCCGAATTCTTCAACTTTTATTCCTGCTTTTCGCGCAACAATAAAATGACCCCATTCATGCACAAGCACGAGCAGAGTAAGTACACAGATAAAAATTAAGATAGCAATTAACATAGCTTACGGTGATTTTGTCAAATTACTCCTACAAAAAATTACACCTCCCCTTAGTCCACACGAACGACACCACACAAAGAATACTTCATTTAATAAAAATGAACAAGTGAGATTCCGAAAATATATACGTCGCAATAGTCCCACGAAAAATACTACTAAGATAGCGCACTTCATTTCCTAAAAAGCTAATTCCTAATATTCTACAACCTAATCTATCAGTTGCATCACTTCTTGTTTTTTTGCTTCCATCAATTCACTATCACGCGCTTCCAACACTAAACGTAATTTCGGTTCGGTATTGGAACTGCGAACATTAAACCACCAATCACCAAAATCACATAACACGCCATCAAGTTCAGAAAATCGTTGCGCATTTTTTTTATAGTGTAACATCAAACGCTCTATGACGGCTGACGTATCGCGCACTTCAAAATTAATTTCTCCTGAATGGGCATAACGACGCACAGCAGAAACTAATACAGACAATGGTTTCTGTTCACGACTTACCATACGCAACATTAATAACAACGCATAATCTGTATTATCCACATACCCAAATTCGCGGAAATAATAATGCGCGGAAAACTCTCCCGCAAACAGTGCGTTCTCTTGTTTCATCTGGTGTTTTATATATGCATGTCCAACACGCGAAACAGAACTTGTTCCAGAACATTCAGAAATAATTTCGGCAACTGCACGCGAGGAGCGAATGTCATATAATATATGTCCCCCGTTATATTCTCTCAACAATTCTTTTGCAAGCAGAGCAATAATCAAATCTCCCGGAATTAATTCTCCCTTCTCATCAATAAATCCGATTCTATCCGCATCGCCATCATACGCAACTCCACAATCTGCGCGGTCTGCAACTACTTTTTCACTCAACGTACGAATATTTTCTACAATAATTGGATTTGCCTCATGGTTCGGAAATGTTCCATCAAATTCAAAAAACAACGGCGTCATAGTGCAGGATAATCGCGCAAAAAGCGCTGGAACAGTTGATCCAGCCATACCATTTCCCGCATCAATTATCACACGAAGCGGAGAAATATCATGCGGTTCAACAAGAGAATATAATTTTTCAATGTAATCAGAAACTACATTTTTTTTATCTACGGTATATGCAATACTCGCTAGTTCATTCATGTGTCTAACCATGTTCTCAATATCACGAAGTCCAGAATCAATTCCTATGGGCATACCATCACCATACACCATTTTGAATCCATTATATTGCGCTGGATTATGTGATGCCGTAACCATTATTCCTGCGTCATGCTCACTATAATGAGCAACTGAAAAATAAAATAATGGTGTAGACACCAAACCAACATCAATAATATGAGCTCCTGCGCTTGCAATTCCTTCACATAACGCAGGCATGAGGACATTTCCTGAATTCCGCATATCTCGCCCCACCACAACTGTTGTTGCGTGAGTAAATTGAACAAACGCACAACCGATTTTTCGAGCAAGTTCAATCGTTAATTCTTGCGGATATTCTCCGCGAATATCGTATGCTTTAAAAATAGACATAATTTAGTTGCTATGAATTAGTTTGTTTGTTAATCATTGAACAAATTAAACGGAAAAAGTATGATTTCCCTAGTTTATTGTCTGATGTATGATTAATGATTTTTCTAAAATCTAAAATCATAAATCTACAATATACTAGTACGCGTGAATTGATTGATACTAGTATTGCACATAGATATCAGATGTGCTACTATTCAGCTATTAATCATCTAATACTTTTGTATGACTATACTCTATATTCTCATAGCAGTCGTCGTGCTCGCGCTTATATGGTTGTGGGCTACCTATAACAAACTCGTCACGTTCAAACTGCGAACTGACGAAGCTTGGAGCGATATTGATGTGCAACTCAAACGTCGTTATGACTTGATTCCTAATCTTATGGAATCAGTCAAAGGATATATGAAACATGAAGCAGGAACCTTGGAAGCAGTTGTAAAAGCGCGTCAACAAGCAGTAACTCTTCACGACACGGCTGGCAGTTCGATTAAAGATCAACTTGTCGCGGAAAATATGCTATCAGGCGCATTGAAACAATTATTTGCATTAACAGAAAATTATCCTGATTTGAAAGCAAGTCAAAATTTTCTACAATTACAAGATCAAATTGCGGATACTGAAAATAAAATCCAAGCCGCTCGTCGTTTCTATAACGCGAACGTCCGCGATTTCAACATTGCGACACAACAATTCCCTACTAATACTATTGCAGGAGCATTCAACTTCAAAACATTTGAATTTTTTGAAGTTGACGATGCATCAGAACGCCAAAATGTACAAGTAAAATTCTAGTTAATTCCATTAATTCCATACACCCACCCACGTCATTTCGAATCCCTCACCCACCCACGTCATTTCGAATCCCTCGGAAGGGTGAGAAATCTCGTCCACGTCCATCGTGACGAGATCTCTCGTTGCGACTCGAGATGACATTTTAGGAATTGAGAAAATGGTGGCTGTCCCCATTTTTCTCGTGTGTCCTAATAAGCTAATAAGCTAGCAATCTAATTCCTAGAATAAATGGTGGCTGTCCCCATTTTCTCAATAACAATTCTATCAAAAAAATTCTTTAATAGAGTATGTGCTGAAGGCGATGGTTCTAAAGTAGCAATAACTTTTTGTAATGAATGATTCGTTTGAAATGCATAATCATTTCTATAATGTGTAACGCGTTCAATAAAACTTTCCACATCTAATTCAGGATGAAATTGCACCGCATACATATTTGTTTTAGGAAACATAAACATCTGGTGTTCCCAATTTTCAGTTGACGCCAAATTAATTGCTCCGTCTGGTAAACGCATCACACCATCTTTATGTCCTTGTTGCACAATAAAATGAAGCGGAGCATCCATAACAAGCGGATCATTCTTTGCTTCTTTGTTTAGCATCAAACGATACGAACCAACTTCTTTTTTATCCACATTTTGTTTAACTTCACCACCAAAAACATGTCCCATCACATGAGCTCCATAACATATTCCCAGTGTAGGAATCCGATGTGTTTTAGCGTACGCATACAATTCACCTATCGCTGAAACCACATCAGGAATTGTTCCTTCTGATACACAATAATCACCACTTCCTCCAACAATCAACGCATCGCATGACACAATGTCAGCAATTGTAGGTTGACGTTCAAACACATCAAGAGTGGTAAAATTTTCGCGCGATAAACCAGAATATTTAACAATACAATTAACTTCATGCTCACGTGTCTGTTGATCGTGTCTGATTTGTATCACGAGTATGCGTGGTTTCATAAAAGTTGTTGTTGTAATATATCAATTATTTTTTCAGCTGCATGTCCATCTCCAAATGGATTTGACCATACAATATCTTTTTTGTCCATCATTTCGCGAAATACACTAACAATAGTTTCACTTTCCGTCCCACACAGCATATTCATTCCAAGCGTTACGGTTTCTGGACGTTCAGTATTTAATCTCATAGTAACACAAGGAATTTTTAAAATACACGCTTCTTCTTGCAATCCGCCTGAATCAGTCATAATCAATCGCGCATTACTTTCAAGCATTAAAAAATCCAAAAATGCAACTGGCTCAATTATCGTAAGCGATTCTGGAATTCTCAACCCAAACTCATCAATCATTTTTTTAGTTCTCGGATGCAATGAATACACAAACGTCAATTCCTTATGCAATGTCGCGCATTCATCAAGTCCTCTTAAAATATTTTTTAAATTATATCGTTTATCAACATTTTCACTTCTATGTGCCGTAATCAAAATATATTGTTGTGAGGTCAAACCCAACGTCTTTAAAATAACCGATTTTTTTTTCGCAATTTCCAGAGCATAAAAAACCGCGTCAACAATCGTATTTCCTGTTTGATATATATTCTTGCCTTCATACCCTTCTTCAACTAAATTACTCACAGCTTCCGAAGTAGGAGCAAATAAAAAATCCGAAAGATGGTCAGTCGTCACGCGATTTGTTTCTTCTATCATCGTCGGGTCATGACTTCGCAATCCTGCTTCATGATGCGCAACTTTAATTCCCAATCGTTTTGCCGCCAATGTTCCCGCAAGAACTGAAATTGTATCACCTTGAACAATAATGACGTCAGGTCGTTCAACAGAAAATATCTCCATCATTTTACGCGTCATCAATCCAACCTGTTTGCGATGCGGCTGATTTCCAACTCCTAAATTATATGTTGGTTGTGGCAATTCAAGGTCATCAAAAAAAACTTTATCCATATTTTCAGAATAGTGTTGACCGGTGTGTAAAATAAAATACGCGATGTTTTTTGCATTACACGCATTTACAATAGGAGCCATTTTGATAATTTCAGGACGAGTTCCTAAAATGATTGCGCATTTCATATAATCTATGATTTTTGAGCACTTATCGTTACATACATCGTTCCATGAGATTTTTGAACGATACAATTTTCAAATCCCGCTAATTTCATATCGTTCAAAAGCATGCGAGTATTGTACACCCGCAAATGAGCATCTTCCCAAACTTTTCCCTTTGTTTTTAACCATAACCACCATATCGCACGAAAAAGCGGATGATGCTCAAGAATCACAGTTACGATTACAACTCCTTGAGGAGCACACACGCGATATAATTCTTTTAATACCTTATGCGGATCAAGCACGTGTTCTATCACATCTAACATCATCACTGCGTCAAAAAAGTTTGTTTCGTAGGGTAATTTTTCAGCTGGAGCGACAATGAACTCTCCAAACGGACGACGTACTTTAGCATATGCAATATGATGTTCTGCGATATCCGCTCCATAACAGCGTACATCAGGACGTATCGCAAAAAAATGATTCAATGAAAATCCCGACGCACATCCAACATCAAGCAATGATCCATTCTGTGGTATCTTTTGCAACATTCCAAAAATCACCTTAAACCGAATGTCATAGTATAATTTTTGGATAAAATTTTGTGCATATGAAGTATCCCAATAATCGGCAGGAACTTGTTCATATACATCATGAAGCGCTTCATGGGTGTGCATAGTTACAGGTATACTATAATGAATCACAAAAGAAAGCTAGTTAATATGTGTGATTTTTTTGTGAGTAGTTTATAGTATATATCGTCAATCTAAAATCTAAAATCGTAAATCTAAAATCCCGCACCTACTCATCCGTCACAACGACTCTTCGGTAATTAATCCATCAACTAAAATAGGTACTGCATTTTCAGGAGGCGTAACGATTTGCGGTGCTTGCTCGTCAGTACGCTGACCTACTCCTTCCGTACTCGTTGCGACAACTATACCAGCAACTTCATTTGTATCACCACCGTCTTCATCAACTTCCGATTTACGTAATGGTGCAACCACCTCTTCAGTTGCAACTCCTGCGACAGGAATTTTTTGATCAGTACTCACTATCCAATACCAAAAATGTAAATCTTCGTCAGCAGGATAGGTAACTCGAATTGAAAAAGATTTTCCGGAAACAATATCATTCACATAATATACTCTTCCATTTAAGTTTGTGGTAAACGTTAAGAAAATTGCTGATGAATCAGACGCATACGCATTTTCAATCGTCGTAAACGCTTCGCCTTTCAAAATCACTCCGCGCCCTAGTGTTGGTGTCACGTTTGCAGATCCAGTGATCGTAAGTTTATCGGTTGAAATTTCTCGTGCAAAAATTCTTCCCGCTGAATCTATCATCCATTCTCCATTTCCACTTTCAATACGACTCACATTTTTAAATATTCCTCCGTGCGTATCAATGGTATTTTCTTCAACTAATGTAGCATCATTTTGTTCAACAACGCTCAAAATAGATGGCGTGCCATTCACTTGATACGAACGAACTAACATCGTGATATATCCATCGTCATCATCAAATGATTCTAGAGCAGTTCCCACAACCATCGCATTATTCGCTTTTGCATCAACTGGATTATAGCGCATCAAAGTTCCCGCAACAGAAGATGACACTAATGCATCCCCCACTTTAATTACGCCATTTTCTTTGACAACTTTCGCTCGAACAATACCAGAAAGCGCAAGCGCTCCACGATGTTCGCCACTTGAACCCATCACAAACGCGGCAGTATTTGAAATAATTCCCGCAACATACGGCGAAAGTGGATCACGAACTTTCCGAAACTGTCCCTCAACAAGGGGATCTGGTTCTATCGCATCTCCTGCCGTAATTTCGTCTTCTGGCGACAGATTCACATATTCAGCAATATCTTGAATCCCATAATTTCCGCTGTGCGCGACAAATGTTCCCGCTGTATGAACATCTCCTGAAGGAGTTATAAAAAATTGTGTGGCACTCGCATTTTGAACTGCAAATAATACACGGTCAACTGCGGTTGACGATGCGCTTAAATGTTCATTCGTAGAAAAAACGTGCGCGGCTGATCCCGGAACATCAGAAACATACGAAGTAAATGTTGAAGTTGCAACCTGACCATTGTTCTCATCATATCCCCACGAAAACAATGTTTGTGAATTCACACTACTTGTTCCTGATCCAAAACGGATAAAATCACTACTTGATACGTTTGAGCGAGATACAAAATTAAACGCGCTCGTATATTGGTTCGGCGACGAGATAAAACTCCCTGAAGAATCAAACGCCAAGCTCGTTCCCACAACAAGAGAATTACTTGCATAAATTGTTCCGCCAACTTGTACATCAGAAGAAAAAAGTGAGCGGGCATTAACATATACGATATCGTCAGTAGAATCCCCAAGCACCGTATTACCTCCAAAATATGCATCCTGACCATTTCCTACCACAAAATCATAGGGGCCGTTTACTGTGCTTGACGACATAAAAAAAGTTGTACCATCAATTAAAATCGGCGCGTTAAATATTGATGATGCGTTCACTGTCACAGAGCCAGATGAACTCGTACCAAACGTCGCAGAACCAACTACACGCAATGTTCCATTCACATCTAATGTCGTGCTTGGCGAAAACGTATTGATTCCCACACGATTATTCAATGTATCAAATACCGCAAGTTGTCCTTCAAGCGAAAGCGCCTTTGTTGAACTGTTAGTTAAATTGAAACGTGATTCATTTTGGAAATCAAGCTCCGAAACGGCTGACGGAGCTGAAAATATCACACCCGCTTTTGCTTCTAACAATCCTCGTGTCGTCAACGTATCCACTTCCCCACCATTATATTGCACGGTACGTGTTTCAACAGTACGTTCAATAATCTGCGGAGAATTTCCCTGACGCACTCCGGGGGATTCCGATGTACTTGTTGAAGTTGTTGTTGCAGTAGATTTTTTTTCTAGCGAAGGAAGTATCCCATTAAATATATCCTTAAGCGACAAACCAGTAACACGCGCTTCAGCAAAATCAACATCTCCTTCAACGATAATTCCTTTCTTAAACGAAACAGGATACTTAAATACTTCTTTAATCACATCTTTATCTTCAAGCGCCGAAGAAATCATATATTCAACCAATGATCGTATCTCTTGTTCTTTAAGCCCTTGATAGACAACTTGCGGGGCAATTTCGGGAGACGGAGCTGTTATCACAGCTTTAGGAACTTTAAATTCAGATAAATCTTGTTGATTTGCTTCAAATGTTTCGTACAATGAAAGATCTCCTTGATCACCAACAAAATCACGAATCCAATCATCAACTGTTCCATCTTTTTTTGTAGCTTTTGAAGAATCAGTAATAGAACCATCAGTTTTAGTCGCAGGAACACCTACAATTTTAGCAGAACTCACTTCAGCGTTTGCCGTCACATCTTTTCGTCGTAAAACAGTATCTGAAAGACGTTTTCCAAAACCAACAAAAAATCTAACGAATGAACGAGCGGCCGACTGAACTTTTCCACCTATTGTTGCCGGCTTTTTTTGTTCTTGAACTTTTTGTTCTTGAACAATTTTTTGCCCATACACATCATCAACAAACCTAGAATCTATCAAAACAACAACGCAAAAACACGCACATAACAAAATAATGAGCGTTTTCTGAAGATGCTCTTTCTTTCGTGAATGCCGAAACAAAAATTTCATACGGCTTCACAAATAAGTATACCATACTTTAGTAGGAACTCACCTGTGGAGAGATACGATAGAGAAGTTTTTAGTTTGTAGGTTATAGGTTGTAGACGAGTTTGTAGGTTGTAGTTTGTAGTTTGTAGGTTACGCACGTCATTCCTTTAGCAGGACAAGCTCTCGCCATATGTGTCATTCCTTTAGCAGGACAGGCTCTCGCCCCCACTTGTCATTCCTTTAGCAG